>CAYHEQ010000055.1:0-1532 GCA_964355795.1 uncultured Candidatus Saccharibacteria bacterium | reverse complement strand
TGAAACTGATTGATGAAATACTATCAAAATAGCATTACATATTTACCATTAAGCCGAAATTTCTCAACAAGAGAAACCGGATACGTTTGTAAAAAATAAAAAGGTAGCAGAAAGAGGTGGGGATATTGCTGGAAATGCTCGAAAACAAACAGAAAAAGAATTAGGTAGACCGGTCGTATCAAAAGAAAATTATTTACCAAAATCAGAAGATAAAAAAAGATTGAAATAAATTTTTGGTTTTTGAATGATGTAATATGGGTAAAAACAGATGCACTACCGAATTTGAATGGTCGCCGTTTTACAAATAATCACGAAACAATAATCTGGTCGGTGAAAAATAAGGATTGCAAAAAATATACTTTCAATTACGAATTTTTAAAGAAAATGAATGGCGGGGTTCAAATGAAAGATACTGATTGGGTCTTTGGACTTTGCAAAGGGAATGAAAGATTGAAAGATGAAAACGGCATAAAAGCACACCCAACACAAAAGCCATTGAAACTTATCCAGCAAATTTTACCAACAGCAAGCAATAAAGGCGATTTAGTTTTCGATCCATTTATAGGTAGCGGAACGACAGCCGTTGTCGCGAAAGCTCTTGATAGAAATTGGATAGGAATTGAAAAAGAGAAAATACAGGATGTCTCCTTCTGGTTCTAATTTCTGGACATCTTCTCCGCCAAGTTTTACATTCAGCGAAATTGTGGTATAATGGTTTTACGTAGATAATCAATTCGTGGAACCAAACGCTCAACCATCAACAGCAAATTTTTCCGGACTGGGGATCGCCCCGGATTTTTTGGAAATATTAGCACGACTCAAATACACTGAGCCGACTCCGATTCAAAGACAAGCTATCCCCACCGCCATGGACGGTAAAGATGTCGTGGGTATCGCGCAAACAGGCACGGGCAAAACTTTGGCTTTCGGCCTGCCAATGATCCAAAGACTGCAAGCGGAAAAGGGCGCGCGTGGCCTAGTGGTCTTGCCGACCAGAGAATTGGCCATTCAGGTAGACGAATCGTTGCGTAAGATCGGCGGGCATCTCGGCCTCAAAACGGTAGTCTTAATCGGCGGGACATCTCTACAACCGCAAATTTCCGCGTTGGCTCGTAGTCCGCACATTATCATCGCTACTCCGGGAAGATTAAATGACCACTTGCAACAAAAGACGGTGAAGCTAGATGAGGTGCGTATTGTCGTCCTAGACGAGGCTGACCGAATGCTGGATATGGGTTTCGCGCCCCAGATTAAAAAGATTTTTGCCACCTTGCCCGCTCGCCGACAAACTATGCTTTTTTCCGCCACGATGCCTTACGAGATTATGAAGATAGCTTCTACTTATATGCAGACGCCAGTAAGAATAGAGGTCGCTCCCGCTGGTTCTACCGTGGACCGTGTTACCCAGGAAGTTTTCATGCTCCCCAAGGAGGCCAAGAATCGTTTGGTAGAAAAATTATTGCAAGACTATCGCGGTCCCACTCTCATTTTCACTCGCACCAAATACACCGCCAAGAGGCTAACGCTAGCTA
>CAYHEQ010000054.1:0-1695 GCA_964355795.1 uncultured Candidatus Saccharibacteria bacterium | reverse complement strand
TGTCTATTGTCTCATATTTCTAAGGTTTTAGCCTCTATTATTTGATATTAAGCCTCGATTTGCAAAATATACACTTTTTTTATACACAATAGGCATAGATTTACAATTAGTTGTAAATTGTATTGATTTATTGTGTATATTGTCTCATATTTTTAAGATTTTAGCCTCCCGTTTTTACCATTAAGCCTCGTTCTCGAGAGAAAGCAGACGCCCCAGGAGCCTTTCCTCGGCCATCTTTGCTCTCGCCTCAATTTCCTCGGGAGCGTCAGGCGGGAGGGTCTTTTAAAAAGCTTTCGCTTGTTCGTAAGCCTCCCGAACCTCGTTGATAGCGAAAGATGCGAGCGTGGGCATGACGAGCGCTTCGATGGCTTGCAATTTTTGCTCCATCTATTTCCCCTTCTCGCGACATCTTGGGCAGGAATCATAGCCCTTGGGGATCGGGGCGTTACATTGAGGGCAGTAACGCGACCCAATGGCCGTGGCGGGTTCTTTTCCCATAAGTTCGGTAGAAAGTAGTTGCGATCCACAGTCTCCACAGAAAAAATTCCCATCGACTCTTTTTAGTTCGGCTGTGTAGGGGGCCGTAGGGGAATCGCTCTGATCCTCGTGAGCCAATTCCAGCAGAGTTTTCCACGATTGTGTTGCTTCCACGACGAGGAAAAGGATATGTCGATCTAGATCGGGCTTTTCTCCACTTTTGGGACACTCCATCCAGGCGAGCATTGCTTCGGTTTGAGCAAAAAGGATTACGGCCATCTCCCTGATTTTAACTAGGACTTTAGCGTTGGCCGTCGTATTCCCTGCGATTTTTTTCAGATGTTCCAAGGCATCGACGCTGGCAACGATAAGCTCCATATCTTGGACGCGCTCTTTCTCGGTGAGCGCAGGAGCGCCTTTTTCACGTTGAGCTTTCAACACAGCTGGTGGCGGAGGAATTCTTTTTGCCACCGGTCGCGCTGGTTTCTTCTTCCGCGGTTCTAATCGGGTGATGACGGTGATGAGGGTATAGGAGGCCAGAAGAAAGATGGCCAGCAGAACGAGCGAACAAATGTCAGTCGGCAGGTTCGCGCCGACAAGGCCGGACAACTGGTTGATGAACGGAGTTGTTGCTTCTTCCCAGATGTCCAATAAGCTAAAAATGGTCTCCATGGCGGAGCGCCTCCTCAATTTTGGTTTCGTGATTTTTTAAACATCAAAAAATCTTTGCTTATTATAGCTGATTTTTCTGAACAGGTCAAGTTTTTTCTTGGGCAAAAGCCAGAGGTCTGATATAATGAGCCGTAGAATCATCGAGTATTATTCACGCTTGTAAAAAATATCCAAAGATCAGATGTTCCACCTCGCCCGTAGCCCCAATTCATGAATTGGGGCTACAACACACGCAAAGATGACCAATATGCGTTTTACAAAAGTCGCGCAATAGCGCGATTTCTCTGTTCTCATGGTGAGATATGGCTTGGATAAGCTAAAATACTTTACAATACGATATGTTTGTGGTATATTCTGATGGACACAATAAAATCCAGAGAACATTAAAAGCGAGGTGACGATGAGATGAGTAAAAAAAAGAGCATCATTCTTTTTTTAGTTCTTTTTTCTTTCTGTTGTGGCGCCTCATATATTTGCGGTTATCGTTTCAGCTACCACATGCAAAAGGCGAAGGATTTGCTGGAGGAAGATAAGCAAACCCAAAAA
>CAYHEQ010000053.1:0-2825 GCA_964355795.1 uncultured Candidatus Saccharibacteria bacterium | reverse complement strand
TATTTTCCCGGCGCCCCCGCGGCCGCCCCCCCGCGTTTTTTTTGGGGGCGGGGGCGCCGCCGCCGGGGCCCCCCCGCCCCCCCCGGGGGGGGCACCCCCCGATGTCTGACGTCGGGACTAACTTCGGCGGTATTTTCATTGTGCCCGAAATTGCTTTGACTCCGCAGAGTATCATCAGTTTTGAAAAAGTTTTCGGCAAGGAGCGAATCGCTGTCGTTCATAGCAAATTAAGCGCAGGAGAACGACTAGCGACTTGGCAAGCGATACGGAATGGCGAAAAAGATATTGTTATCGGTTCTCGTTCGGCCATTTTTGCGCCTTTGCCAAATCTTAAATTAATTATCATTGACGAAGAACATGACCTCATCTCTTTCAAGTCTGACCAGACTCCGCGCTACGAACTCCATACCGTGGCGGAAAAATTGGCCGAGTTGTCAGGCGCCACTATGATTCTCGGTTCGGCGACACCATTGGTGGAAAGCTATTACCGGTGCTTGAAGGGTGAATGGGATTACCTATCTCTACCAGAAAGGGTGACGGGCCCAGGTTTGCCCCTAGGCTTCTCCTCGGGGGAGTCGGGAAATCCCGAGGAGAAGCCTAGGGATGGCAGAATCATGCCGAAGATTAAGCTCATCAATATGGCCGATGAGCGGAAGGGCGGAAATGATTCCCCTCTTTCCGAATATCTGCAAGAAGCGCTGAACTTGGTTTTGAAAAATAAGAAACAGGCGTTGTTATTTTTGAATAGAAGGGGTATGGCGCATACTTTGATTTGTCAAGATTGTCGGGAGATTGTTCAATGTGAAGATTGCTCATCGCCCCTCGTTTATCATTTGGTCAGTAACCGTCTGCAATGTCACCATTGTTCACGCGTCTATCCGCTGTCTATTCAATGTAAAAAGTGCGCAGGCTTTAAGGTGAAATTTCTGGGTCAAGGAACAGAAAGAATAGAACAGGAGATCAAAAGACTTTTCCCGACCGCGCGAATAGCGCGAATGGATCGCGACACGATGGAAGACAATGAGGATTATGAGAAAACTTTTTCTGCTTTGAAATCAGGCGAAACGGATATTCTGATAGGCACGCAAATGATTGTTCACGGCTGGGACATCCCGTCTGTTGATTTGGCGGGCGTTATCTCGCTGGACAATTCCCTGATGATTCCTGATTTCCGCAGTGAAGAAAAGGTTTTTTCTCTGATCACGCAGTTGGCCGGCAGAACGGGGCGCGGATTGGCGCGCGGGATGCTAGTTGTCCAGACCGAGATGTCCGAACACCCGATATTTTCTTTGGCGGAAAGGGGCGATTATGCGGGATTTATGAAAAAAGAATTGGAGGAGCGCGAGCGCTTTGGCTACCCACCTTTTGGGCAGATCGTGAAATTGAGCATAAGCGGGGCTGATAAGGTTAGCGTGGAAAAAAAGGCGAGGGAGTTAGCGGAAAAGTTGAGTTATGAGTCGCGAGTTATGAGTCGGGACAAAGAAGCAGACAAAAAACATAACTCAAAACTCAAGCCTCATAACTCGGGCGTTGCCATTCTTGGACCGATAGAGCCGGCGGTAGAAAAAAAATTCGGGAAATATTTCCAAACCATTATTTTGAAATTTCCTGCCGTAGAGACACGGCATGCCGTGTCTCTACAAAACGACATCCTGTCGCTCATCCCCAAAGATTGGGTAGTTGATGTCGACCCTTTATCTTTATTATAATTTTTTAGATATTTCCCATAAAACATCAAATTGCCCCTTCATAGTTTCGGCGAGTTCGCGACTTCTGACGATGAAGCCAAAAGTTTCTTCTTTAGAAGAAATGAAGCTGACATTGTTGCCATAAATCATATATCCTAAGGGAAAGGCCGAAGAAGTAACGAGGGATCTTGCCTCCCTTTTTTTATTTATCCCGGGAATTAGAAATGGATATTTTTTCAATATATCAATTTCCGCTTGTGGCCAGATGACCTTGATCCGCATATTGTTTAAGATTCTTTTTTTGTGAAAATCATTCATAAACTTTGCTCCCAAAGTTTGGAATATTTTTTGTGGCGGTGAGTAGGAATAAATTATTTCTTCAGGATAAAGAAAAATATCCTTCATCATTTCCTGCAAGGCCTTTTTCCCGCGGAATACTAAAAGTCGCGGTTGCTCGGTGACATCTTTGACTCTTTTATCTTTGAGCTCTGCCACTATATTTTGCGCCATTTTTAGCGCTTCCTCTTTTTCTTTGAGGAGCAACTCTATTTTTTCTAGCGGTTGGATGGCGAAAAGTTTTTTGTCCATTTCCCGTATCTCAATTACCAACCCTTTTTCTATAAGGCGGGTCAGTATGTCATATACAGAAGTGCGACTCACCCCTGCTTTCTGGGCCAATTCAGTAGCACTCAAAACAGAATTAACTAAAAGTACCCGATAGACAGACTCTTCGAGAGGCTTGAGGTCAAAAAAGGTGAGGAAATTATTGTTCATATATTCGGCTACTGTTGTGGAATTGTCACGACACCATTTACAATATCATAAAATAGCGTAGAATGCAAATAAATCAGCCAACAGGCTGTTTTTTGTAGCTTAAAAATTAGGGGGTCGCTATTATGATTAAGAACTTTCTCTACCTCGTCATCACCTTTATCCCGACTTGGCTATTTTTATTGGTGTGGCACTATGCATCTCCAAATACTTTTTGGCAACGATTTGTAATACTGATTGTTGGGGCGTTCTTTGCGGTATTGCAGATTCTGTGTCTTTGTATTGCCGCATACACTTCTTTTTCCAGATTCTGCAATGAAGAATTAGGCAAATCTCCAGATAAATCTAGCGAAGTGCAGACGATAC
>CAYHEQ010000052.1:0-3019 GCA_964355795.1 uncultured Candidatus Saccharibacteria bacterium | reverse complement strand
AGCTTAAACAAGGAACGAAGCTTTGATTTTGGCCTCTATTATTTGATATTAAGCCGACTTCGCCTTTAAATGCCCTAGGACGCGTTTTCTAGGCTCAAGTGGCATAAGACTACCTTTTTCATCCAGAAATAACAACGCTAATGGCGTAAAGCCATCAAAAAACCACTCATTTCATACCCCGAGTGGCTTTTTGATTAAATTCGTATTTTCATTCGCGATAATTTGAATTAATTCGCGAAAATTAGCAACTTACTCATCCATTGCGGCGCTTTCAATAGCCGCCCAGCTGGATTCTTCCCCGGCAGGGATGGCGATAGTCAGGTTATCGCCCGGTTTTATTCGATAATAAGTGACGGAGGCGAGCAAGACTTTGTAAGACTTACCGCCGGCCAGCACCTTGTATTGGTTGTCTTCAAAAAGGAGCGAACCCACGATTCTTTTGCGATCTATAGGCTTAATTTGCTTATAAACGAAAGAGCCGTCATCTTCAATGGTTAATTTCAAAATATCGCCCGGCACCAGCTTGGATTTGGACGCGTAATTGGCTGGAACAGGGTATTTTTTCTTATCTGGGGCAATCATCATTTCGCCATCAAAGATGCCTTCAATGATTTTGCCCTCTGTAATAACGCTCAACTCCACAGCTTTTTGCTGTAAATTGGACTTTTTCAAGCCTCTGCTTGGCGCTCCCGACATTTCAGCCAGCAAGTCTTTGGCTGATCGGATTTGCGCCTCGGCTGACTCCAATAGATGTCGCACAATATCAATGTTGTTTTGGTTTTCTTTTGCCATGTATTTATCTTGTTTTGTTCTTATTTCTAAGGATTATGGCCATTATAGCACGAAATAAAAGATAATGCAATAATTTTGGCTTGTAATCCCCTATTTTCGCTCTATCACCGGTTCTTCTATGTGGATATCGCCATTGAAATCAGAAAAATCCATCTGATATTTGGTTGGCGCGATGTCTTTTCTTTCGGGGGTAAAAATAATGGCTATTCTGTGTATCAGCCCGTCGCTCTCTCCTATCCAGGCTTCTCCTTTGTAGCTGTTATTTTCTGTTTGAGAAAAAACTTTCCGCGCCTCTTCTTCATCAATAGCGTAGCCTAGATGACGCATCTTTTGCTCGCCAATTTTTTCTGTTTCTAAGGATTTTACCCTAGAAACAGAGTCCAAAAGATCAAGGAATTTTTGAGGGTTGTAAAAATTGAATTCCTCTGGCTTTTTGCCGTCAATAAGGCTCCATTTATCAATCCATCTCACATAAACTTTGTTGTCAACCACCACTGTTTCTGAATCCTTGATTCCTAGTATTGGATTAACCCTAATACTGTTGGGAAAAATAATATCACCTGATGCTTTGGAGATTTCGCCATTGGTTTTGGTTTCAGAAACGACCTCTTCAAAATGAAGCGCGCGCATTTTGCTTGTGGCAGTAATAGCTTTACCTAGAATCATTCGGGGGTAGAAATAATAATAACTACCCGACGCTATTAGGACGATAGCTATTAATGCTATCAAGATAATGCTGAAGTCTCGTTTTTTAGAGCTATTTGGCACGACAGGCGTGTTCGTGACAGGGTGATTTTTGTCTAATAATGAAGGGATAGAGTTCATGTGGGTTATGTTAATATGCATGTGTTAATTACTGCTTTATGGTTTGCCCCAATATTTTTGGCTGAAGCTACCAAATCGTAACCCTTTTTCCCAGATGCCCAGACATAATAGTCATAAAATATATCAGCTTCGGGATTAGAAAAATTATCTGTTGTCTTATAAAATATTCTTAGATAAATATCTCCTATTGCCATTCCCTTTGTGCGATAATTTGGGTGCTCACCAATAAAGATGTTCCGGTAATAGTTTCTTATAGATTCACAGCCATACATTGAAGGTTTACTAAAATCGGCTTTAACCGTTTGATTGGGTAATAATTTCAGAAAATCAACTTGAGCAATATCTTCAGGGGTCAATTTAGTAAATTTATCCATATCAAAGGGGAAGGGGAAATTTTTTTCTGTAATCTTCCGAATTGATAGATATAACACATAAAGCATATTCTTGAGCGATTTGTTGTTTTCCCGAGAAATAAAATCTTCAAACCCTGTTTTGTCAAAATTGTAGATCGCAAAAATATTAGCAAAAAGTTCTCGCGGACTTTCAAAAGAATATCCTTCAGGGTATGTAATATCAGACGATATTGTGGATAAAGAGTTATTGAAAAAAGAATTAAAGCTAAAATAAATTTTTTCGACGTCATCCACCAAAGCTTTTGCTTGCGGATTGGTTTTATAATCCAAGAGACTATATTTTTCGGCTATCACTCCACCCCCATGGGATAGAGTTATTGAGCTTATAAACGAATTGGAAAGACCCACTCCGCTATCTGAAAAAAATTCAAGATTGGGGATACCATCAATTAGAACATCATCAAAAAGATGGCCGTATTCATGGGTTAGTATAAGATTAAGGACATTAAAGTTTATATTGTCGGGATAGCCGATTTTCTGGAAAAAGCTTGTGTTTATGGTTATTGTCGGAGCCCCTTTCCCCCCCTCTTCTCCAAGACTATAATAAAGAGACGATTCATCGTCGGAATCTATCTCTATAGCGCTAATTCTCGCTCCATATTTATTTTGTAATTTATTGATGGTTTTTGCGATTTCTGATAACAACATAGAGTTATTAAGATATTTCGATGTTCCCTTCCAGCCAATAAAACCTATCCCATCAACAATTTTGTTGATTTTTAACTTCTGATAAACATCGTTAGAAAAAATCCTTCCTGTTATATTGTCGTTTTCATCAATCAATATCGCCAAAAGATCATCTGGGTCATGATTTTTGAACTCCACATATTCAAATGGTAATTTATTATTAGATTCAACCTTTCCAAAAGTCGCATCTTTCTTTGTTGGCGGAGAAAATAAAATTCGATCTTTCTGCATCTTATACGCCAGCGACTTCTTCTCTATCTTCGCGTAAGTGCCGAGTTTTTCGGCTTTGATCTCGTATTTTT
>CAYHEQ010000051.1:0-3228 GCA_964355795.1 uncultured Candidatus Saccharibacteria bacterium | reverse complement strand
GCCCGCCCGCCTCGCTATGCGACCCTGATATTGTTATCTGCTCTGGCTGTTACATATGATTAACCGTGGATAGATGTGAAAAATTTCAGACGAGAGCATTGCGGGCAGGTGTGAAGATTCGTGTCATTCGTGTCGCTTACATCTTTCTTAGTTTTTTAGCCAGCGCTTGCGCTTCCTCTAGCATTTGATGAATCTCCTCCAACCCCTTCTCCCAAAATCTCTTGTCAGTAATATCTATCCCCATCTTGGCAAAGATATTTTTCGGACTATCTGAAGCGCCGGCGGACAAAAACTCTTTGACTTTGACGATAAATTGCGGGTTTTTCCTCACTTCTGCCTGCAAAGCCTTGGCAATCAAAAGTCCCGAAGCGTAAGAATAAACATAGAAAAAACGGCGAATATGGCTCCAATAAACCCACCAATTCTCGGACCCCGCCGACTGTTCCACCGCCTCACCCATATAATCAGCCATCTGTTTTTGAAAAATCTGTCCAATCTCCTCCTTGGACAAATAACCTTTGGCGCGAAATTTTTCGTGTAATTGTCTTTCAAAAAGATAACAAGCCACCTGCCGATAGACGGAAGAAATGCTATCATCCAGTTGCGCCATCAGAATAGCCAATTTCGTCTCTTCATCAAAATCTACCACCACTTCCTGCAAAGCGAAATCCTCCATGAAAGTGCTGGCCACTTCGGCCACGGACAGAGAAGTGCCGAAATTCAAAGCGTTTTGCTTCTGCTTCATCAGCTCATTATTCAAAGCGTGTCCCATTTCGTGAGCGATAGTCAAGACATCGCGTAATTTTTCGCTATGGTTCAGGAGGACAAAGGTAGGTTGAGAAAGAGAAAAATGAACGCAAAAAGCGCCACCGCTTTTGCCCTTTTTTGGCTCCACGTCTATCTGGCCATTGGCCAAAAATGATTGAAAGATTTTTGAAAATTCTGGATCCAATTTGCGAAAAGCGCGGTCCACCAACGCCACTGACTCCGCAAAGGCATATTTCTTGTCCAAATTGCCGTATTCCAAACCTCGCTCATGATAGGCCAGACGAGGCAAGCCCAAGAGATCAGCCTTGAGCCGATAAAATTGTCTAGCGGTAGCAAAATGCGAGGAAACAGCCGTCAGCATGGCCTCCACCACACCACTGTCAATATCCTCGGCCAGATGACGCTCTTCGTCAGGGCGAGAAAAGCCCCTCAATTCATCGTCAATTTTTTTGTCGGCCAAAATAGCGTTCACCTCCGCCTCGGCTACTTCCGCGAATTTTGACAAAATATCATTCCACGCTATTGCCGCTTCATCGCGGATTTTTTTGTCTTTACTTTTGAGTAGCCCCTTCATCCCCTCCAAAGTCTTTTTTTCTTTTTGGCCATCTTCAGTCGTCACTTCTCTCTCTTCTTTGGCGAGAAAACTTTCCGTCATTTCTATCCATTTACTGTGAGCCGTTGTGGATTTCAGCCTCATAATTTTTTCCTCTGGCTCCGAAAGCTGATATTTGGCCTCCACAAAAAGCTGTTCTAGAAAATGACGGTAAGGTGCAAGTTCCCGATCAGCGAGAAATTTTCCCTGCTCATCGCTTTTAATCTTGGCCACCCGCAAGAGGAAAAATTGTGTATCGTTACTGATTTTTTTGACAAATTCTTCCGTTTGATTGCCATACGCCTTGATTACCGGATCGTTTTGGTCTAGCGCCTGTCGCAACCAAAAATAATAACCCACATCGCCTCCACCATAGCGACGACGATGAAATGTCTCATATTCATCTAACGCTTCTTTGAGGATAGACGGATTTTCCAAATAATCTGTCCGCTCTTGCCATTTCTCAATGAATTGGTCGGCCTCATCACGAATAGCTTGTTTTTTCTCTTTGATTCGCGGGTCATCATCTGACAGCAGGAGAGACGCCAGATCCCAAGTTGTTTTGATTGTCTTTGCCATGAAGATAATTATATCGGAAAGATGGGCTTCTGACTATAATAATCTCAAATAATCTCACCCGATTACACTGCAATACTTTGAAGTATTACAGTGTAATGGTTTACTAATGCTAATCGATAAAAAAAGAAGGCTTATTTTTCCGCCATCAAAACCCGCCCAAACTTTTTCTCGCTCACAGAATTGTATTCTTGTCCCGCGAGAAGCAAGTTGAGACGGGTTGATTTCGTTTTTTTTAGATAAACTTCCCGCGAGCTTACGCTCGGAGTCTTGCGAAGGAAAAATAAAAAAACCGATCCTTAAGAATAAGGACCGGTCTGGATGTTCTTAGTTGGGAGCGAAAATTATTTTCCCGAAAAGATGTCGGAATCGCTGATGATGGCTTTTGCCATTCGATCTTCGTAATCTCTAAATCCTTTTTCCTCGGGTTCGGTAGTGATTATCTCATCGTAGCATTCCGAGGAATCTTTTTCGCAAGAGTAGAGCGAGAAAGAATTTTCGCCGTAGCTGGCTAACCTCGAAGTTTGTCCGCGATATGAGATGAGGAAGACAATCCTTCCTCTCCCCTGATCGATTTCGATCAGAGAATATTTTTCTTTTGCTTTTGACAATGTTTTCTGGAATTCTGTACTGTCTTCAAGCAAGAAAAATTTCTTGATCAGAGATTCCCGAGGAGTGGGAGGAGTGGGCGGTTCTTCCTTGGAGATTTTCCCCTGAATAGGATGTCCGAGAGAAGCTTTTTCCCTTGGCTTTGGAATGTATTTTCCGTTCCAAACTTCCGGGTCGGAGAGAATCCGTAGGGCATTGTTTTCGCAGATGCCTTCGATTCTTGCGATTTCTCCCCTTGCAAGGTTTTTGGAGCCTGAACCAAGAGAAACTGCTTTGTCTACGGGCTCATAAAAATTCCAGCAAGTCAGGGTTCCCGCTTCTCCGGAGAGAGAGTAGTCAATGTAGCCATAGTCATTACCCACTTCCTCCACATTGTATTTTTCATTCAGTGCCACGAATATCTTGTCGAGTTTCTTCTGATCTTCTGTGCCCTGAATCTTTTCCAGAAGCTTGTGGGTCTTCGGCAGTCTTGGCGAACACCCGGCAAAAAGAAACGCCGCAAACACAGCACAAGCCAAAGACAAAAAAATTTTCTTGGAAAACATTTTTCACCTCTTTCGTTTTTTTGCGATTTTACCGGGTTCGCTAACCGTTTCTAAACTGCGTTTCTAAACTGTTAAAACTACATCTCGTTTTTTCCGTAATGAAAAAGGACACTCGGTGTAGAATGAGTGTCTATGAAA
>CAYHEQ010000050.1:0-3898 GCA_964355795.1 uncultured Candidatus Saccharibacteria bacterium | reverse complement strand
CGCCTGGGTAGCTCAGTGGTAGAGCGCAGCCCTGAAGAGGCTGGCGTCGGTGGTTCAATTCCGCCCCCAGGCATTTATGCATCAAGTTTATATACTACAAAGCCAAAAAGATAATGGCTACTATATAGGTTCGACTTCAGATATAGGCAAAAGATTGTTTGACCACAACAGAGGCAAAACGCAGTCTACGAGGCACAGGAGACCACTGGAGTTAGTTTTATTAGAAAAATATAATACTAAAACTGAAGCTTTGAAGCGCGAAAAATATTTGAAATCACTGAAGAATGTACCATACTTGAAGAAGATTATTGCTGAAGGGTAGAGCGTCCCGACAAGTCTGGAGCGTCGGTGGTTCAATTCCGCCCCCAGGCATTTCGGCTCTTTTTTCCGGGCGGTTAGCTCAGTTGGTTAGAGCGTCTCGTTTACACCGAGAAGGTCACGGGTTCGAATCCCCTACCGCCCATTTCTTGGAAAAAAGACATCCTTGGAGGATGTCTTTTTTACTTTCAAGTCTATTGGCTTTCATTATCCACGCCGAACAAACGGTGGAGCCAGCACCAGCCAAGAAAACTTTCGGCTAGCGAGATCCAACCCACAAGAGCTATCACTATATTCAACCAGTCAGCCGTGAATTGTGGGGCAAAGGCGGGGCTAAGCCACCATACGGCCAAAGCAAATCGTAAAATCCTATCCACTCGGCCCAATTTGCCTAGGTCGGAATTTTGTTTTGCCATAATTACCTCCTTTAGTTATTTTTTTCGACCTTTTTATTTTAGTTTAGCCCGGAAAGAAAAAATTTCAAAATATTTTTTTCAAGGCAACAAGAGTCCGCCCTTATAATCTGGTATCCACCATGGAATAAAAACGTATATAGTGATAAGCAAGGAAATTAATCCAGAAAGGAGCATGAAAAGCATCATACTTAACATTTTGTTTTTGGTCGCGGGCAAACCTCTCTGATGGCATGACTTTTTGTTTGCCATAGACAGATAGACCGTAATAGCCAATGCCCCCAAAATAGGAAGGAGAAAGCTTCTCCTTCGCCCCTCATCAGCAACGAGCAATAACAGCCCCGAAGAAACGAGAATACCAATGGTCGCGCCACAAATCAAGGCGCATATTCCTATCTGCGCGAAAATCTGCGTTATCCCTTGTTTGACCAATCCTTTCATGAATTATTTTTTAACTTCCTTTTCTTTCCCACAATCATTATGATTTGTATGCCCCTTCATCATGAAAATGTGCAGAAGAGGACAAAGCAGGATAATCAGCCAAATCCAATTTTCCTTAAACAAAGGCAGAAGAACGATAATCAATATAGCCGGTACCAGACAGCAAATAACCATTAACAGCAAGTGGTTTCCTCTTATTTTTGACCAAAGTTTTTGGAACATAGTTTTTTATGTTTTTTATACCAAGGCCGCCAAAAGCCAAGCGAGAAGTAGTCCTCCCGACACTAACATAGAGAGGCCCATAATCAATTTAATTACAGAAAAAGTGCTGGCTTGCAATTTTTGTAATTTAGAAAAAACAAATTGATTGCCGACAGAAAGGAAGATTACTACCAAGGGCAGAACAAACATAGAATTATAAATAGAAAGATAGACGATGCCTTGCCAAAAAGTCGCCTTGGCGCTCAAAAGTCCTACCGTGGCCAGATACACTCCGCCAGAACAAGGGAATTCGCAGATACCTATCAGAAAACCCAAAGTTAGAGCAGAGAGGATAGTGATCTCGCGATTCCATCTCGGCATGCGACAACGATTCAAAAAAGAAGAGAGGACAGGGATTCTCAAGGCCGGCCAGAAAAATTCTTTGAGATTGAATAAGCCCAGAAGAATAATCATAATGGCGGCTATCCAACCAAAGAAATTGTGAATACCAAAGAGGTGCATGACCTTCAATATCCCCAGCCCGATGAGGAAATAAGTGGCGTAAGTAGCCAAGATATAGACAAGGCCAAAAGAGATGAAAGCCCTCCTGCTCACTCGCAAAGACAGCGCGATGGCCAGATAAGACAGGAGCACGCCAATAGCGCAAGGGTTGAAAGAGTCAATCAGGCCGTTAATTATTACCAGATAAAGCATATCACTTAACATTAGCGGTAAAGCTGATATTGACAGAAGGATTGTCGGGGTCATTGGTTTTGAAAACTACCGACCGACTGACGCTACCTTGCACCGGCATCAGATTGGGTTGGTAGATGACTCGTACAATAGCTTTTTCTCCGGGCGAAATCTCGGCTTGCCAAGGGTCGGTATAGTGCATAGAAAATCGGGGGCTTTCTTTGTCCCCCTGAATCAATTGGACGAAAGTGCAATTGCAAGAAGTGGTGAAGCCAGAAAGAACCAAGGATTTTTGGCCGCTGTTTTTTATTTTCACATCTTTTGTTTTAATATCTTGAACGTTAATCGCGCCGAAATCAAAAGTATTTTCAGAGAGCTCTATTTTTGGTTTTTCTTCCGTATCGGTTTGATATTTGGCAATATCCGTATCGCCAGAAAAGTCGGCCACAGAGAATACTCCCCCGATAATAATAATGACGATAACGATGATGGCTAGAAGGATAGGATCTATTTTTTTCATCATTTACATTTATTTGCCAATTTAGTTACTTGCAAAATCTCGTTAATCATCTCTTGTTTTTTCTTCTCATTTTTGGTGGCAGTGGCCTTTTTGAAACAAGAATTGAGATGTCCCTCCATCAACATTTGGTGGGCAGATTTGAGGAGGCCAATGACAGCCAGATTTTGTTGCATGATGTGGATGCAGTATTCGTCCTCCTCTACCATGCGAATAATTTTGGCCAGTGAACTTTGGGATTTTTTGAAATTAATAATTGTTTTGTCTTGGTGGCGCATGAGGTGTTTTCTCCTAAATAATTTTTACTACCCCACCCTAGGTGGGGGTATACTAATCATAATCAATCTACATTTGTTGTCAATGATGTTTTTTGGAAAAATCATCTCTCTTTACTTCCTAGTCGTATTCGCTGTATTATTAATGTGAGAAATCGAAACGTTGTTGACACTTTGGAAAGCTGTTTTGGTGGCTGGGATAATGTTCTTATCGCCAACGGAGCCTTCCTCTATCCGATGTCCGACCTCTGGGCATCTTTTGAGGTCGGACATCTTATCATAGACGTTTTTCTTAGAGCATGAATAACGCTCGTCAGTCTAACAAATTAAACAAACAAAAATCAAATTTTCCAGATGTCAACTCCAAACAAAAACACAACTTCCACTTTCAATCTTTTGGACATTGATCACGATACGCTTTTTGCGGGGAAGAAAAAGGTGAATAGTCCCAAAGATATTCTTGATATCATCGGGATTTCCCCCGGAGAAACGGTCGTGGATTTCGGTTGTGGAATAGGCTATTTCATTCTAGAGGTAGCAGAAAGAGTAGGAGAAAATGGCAGAGTGGTAGCGGTAGATATTGACAGGGCGATGTTGGATGCGGTCAAAGACAAGGCTGTGGCTAGTGGTTTCAGAAATATCTATGGGGTGCAGGCGGATCTGCAAATACCCGGGGCGACGAAAGTGGCTGACCAATCTGCCGATTTAGTTATAATAATCAACCTTTTGTATTATGTGAAGAAACGGGAGGAGGCGCTACGAGAAGCCTTCAGGATATTGAAAACAGGAGGCAAAATGGCTATTATGGAATGGTCAGAAAAGGGGACTGTCCAAGCGATGGAAAAAGGATTGTATATATCCACTTCTGAACTGAAGGACTTGGCGACGAAACTAGGCTTCAAATTTTTCAGAAGCTTGGTAGCCAGCGTCTCTCATGAGATAAGTATATTTGAGAAGGAATAACAGGGGGAGTAAGATTTAGGATTTAAGATTCAAGATTCAAGAATAAAATCCTAAATCCTAAATCCTAAATCCTAAAT
>CAYHEQ010000049.1:0-4046 GCA_964355795.1 uncultured Candidatus Saccharibacteria bacterium | reverse complement strand
TTATTTTTGGGGTTTTAAATTAATTTTGGGCAAAATTTAAAATCCCCCCTAGTTTCGGCCCGCGGTACTCGGGGGGGTACCCCCGTTTGGTCGGACGTCGGGGAGAAAGCGTCTCGGCAAACGCTCGCAAATAAATCTCCGTCTTGCCGCTCGCCGTTACGCCATGAAGAAGAAAAGTTTTTTGTTCTCTTTTCGTTATAGCTTTTGAAATCTTGACCAAAGCAACCTTTTGAGATGAAGTTAAGTCTAATTTTGAGATTTGAGATTTGGGATTTGATTGGGATTTGGGATTTGAGATTTGGGATTTTAATTTACGACGCCTTCGTCGTAAATTCGCTGGCAACATATGAAAAAGCGCCTGCCCCAGCCCGCACCAATAATATTCAGAAACAAATCGCGCCAAAGCAATCATCTGCTCGGAAACCAAAGGTTCTGCGTCTATAATTTTCGTAATCTCGCGCGTGGCAAAGGCGGGTTTTTTGTCGTGAATGGCCACGATGATCCCATTGATTTTTCTCGGTCCCAAGGGCACCTGCGCCATTTGCCCAACTCTAACTATTTCCCGCATTGCAACGGGAACAGCGTAGGTGAAAAGGTCATCCCTTTTGGAGCTTTTTGTATTGAGGGCGAGGTCGGCGTACATAGGGGTAGTTTTCAGTTTATAGTTTATAGTTTATAGTTTTTAGTGGCGGTAAGTTTATTTTACCAGAAATAAGAGAATTCGTGGCAACATAACATGTCGGACATGTTAGAAATAGAACCTATTTTTAAGCAAAAAAAGAAGCTTCTCGCGAAGCTTCCAATGATCGCCACCCCGGGAATGCCGGCGGTGGCTGTTTTTTTTGCGACCAGGGTATCTTATCTCCAGTAGGGAGACGGTCGCACCAGATTGTCACATTTATTTTCCCCCTTTCATTTTTTTGCCAGCAAGCTACCCCCAACGGTGACGAGTGTTAAAAAATAAACTACCCGACCTTGGGAGCTTACCGTCAGGAGGCAGTTTGCTGGCCAAAAAAATAAGAGGATATATTGTCAAAGAACCTTCAATCGTTAATTATTGGGCTAATTAAGCCAATTAATAACGAGTGGCGTTTTTTATTTACAAAGAGCAGTATATCATACTTTAGCTTATTTGTCAAGAGTTTTATTGAAATCGCGAATTAACAGGCTAATTTTTACAAATTAATTATCCCCATCCGAGGTTTGACCTTAAATAGCCAATTCTCAAGGTCGAACCTCTTAATTCTGAAGTTATTTACACTATTTACACCAAAGAATATTAGACATATAATTAGCGGGAATAAGAGTTAATTAGAGATAATTCGCGACTAAAATGGACAAAAAACTGCAAAAACAACTCCTAGACGCCCAGATGAGAACCAATCAACAGGCGGCGCTTCAAGGCAACAGACCCGCCCATGTCCCCCCTCCAGCCCACCAACCCCCTCATCAAACCCAACAAATAAGGGGGGAACTGTCACTCGCCAAAAGAGACACTTTCGTGTCCCTGTTTCTAATAGCGCTAGTTATCGTGATTTTCGTCGGCATCCACTACGCTGATCGGCAATACGGATTTTTGACCAAAATTGGGAATTGGATCTTTGGACTTTTGAGATAATTATTTATGGATTTAACGCAGAAACCCCCCTTCTGGAGGGGGTTTTAAATATCTCTGGACAAATTTTAGGCTGCTTTTCTAACGTTTATCTCTCATGACGCCTTCTCTCTGTTGAATTTTGCTTCCTTTCTTTGGTTGAGGCGTTGAAGGACAAAAATATCTTTTATTCCTATGGGCTTATTACCCAAAGTCGCATTTATCAAAGATTCTTCTCCCTGTTCCTGCTCGTCCAAGGGGGTTATCTCCTTTTTCTTCCGTAGCCCTATAAGTCTATCTCTCAAGGCCAAAGCGCCACCATAAGCTATCAAAACCGCGTCCTCATAATCGCTCTTGGGCACTTTGATGTTATTGATATCAAAAGTTGTCCCAGGAATAGCTAGTTGCGCCAGAGCGACCTTGACACCAGCAAAAAGTTTTTCGTTAGCCTTTGTAAATTGCTCTTTTTTTAAATCTATCACCCTTATTTCTTCCAAGACACTCTTCTTGGCGTCGGTTAGATTTTCTCCGAATTCTCCCGTAGCAACAGCGATTACCTCTCGATCTTTTTGCTCTAAATCAGATCTCTCCGCAACGGGTTGCGGTTTTTCTCGTGAACCATGTTGTTCTAATATACTTTGTGTCATATTTGTATTTGTTTCAATAATTAACTTCAGTATATAGCTATTCAAATTATTTGTCACGACTCCGATACTGCAAAGCCTCGGCGATGTGTTTCTGGCCGACAATCTCCGCGCCCTCCAAATCCGCGATGGTGCGCGCTAATTTCAAAACACGATGATAAGCGCGCGCCGAGAGGCGCATTTGCGTTACCGCGTTCTTCAGCAACATCGTGGCCGGTTCTTCCAAGACGCAAAATCGCGTGATTTCTTCATTGCTCATCTCGCTATTGCAAACAGTTTTCCCCGCCGTGAATCTTTTGGCCTGTAAATCGCGCGCTCTCTGCGCTCTCTCGCGCACCGAAAGAGATTCCTCCGCCACTTTCTTCTCCGCTAATTGTTGATATTCCACCCGTGGCACTTCAATATGCAAATCTATTCTGTCTAGCAAAGGTCCTGAAATTTTCTTCTGATAACGCGCGATAGTGGACGAAGAACAAACGCATTGCTTCACCGGATCAGACAAATAACCGCAAGGGCAAGGATTCTGCGCCGCCAAAAGCGTGAATTTCGCCGGATAAGTGACCGCGCCCGCCGCGCGAGAAACATTAATTAGTCCATCCTCCAAAGGTTGGCGCAAAACTTCTAGCACAAAGCGGGGAAATTCGGGAAATTCGTCGAGAAAGAGCACGCCCCGATGGGCCAAAGAAATTTCTCCCGGCTTGGGATGCGTCCCACCACCGACGATCGCCACCGCCGAAGTAGTATGATGCGGAGAACGAAAGGGTCTTTTCGTGACAAGTGGCTGATCGGCAGGCAGGATCCCCGCCACCGAATAAATTTTCGTCACTTCCAGCGCCTCGTCCAGGGTCATCCTCGGAAGAATAGAAGGAAAAGAACGCGCGAGTAACGTCTTGCCCGACCCGGGTGGCCCTGACATTAGGATATTGTGTCCACCCGCCGCCGCTATTTCCAAAGCCCTCTTAGCGTTGTCTTGACCTTTGATGAAAGCAAAATCGTATTGATATTGCTCATCGTTTTCCAAAGTCAAATCCATCCCTGAATCTTCGGCCGTTAACTTTGACCCATCGGTCAGATAACTGATAAAGTCCGCCAGACATTCACTAGCCACGACCTTTAAGCCCGGGATTATTTTGGCTTCAAAAGCGTTTTCTTTCGGCACAAAAAGAGTGGTGAAGCCTTTTCTACTCGCCATAGAAGCAATCGGTAAGACACCTGCCACTCGTCGCAATTTGCCGTCCAACGCCAATTCTCCGAGGATTAAAGTCTTTGTCGCGTCAAAGTGAATTTGTCCTGATGCTTGCAATATCCCCAGCGCCATCGCCAGATCAAAAACCGGCCCCTCTTTCCTGACATCGGCCGGCGCGAGATTGATAGTCATCCGCTCCTGCGGGAAACGCGCGTCGCTATTTTTGATAGCGGAGTGGATTCTCTCTTTGGATTCTTCCACCACTTTGTCCGGCAGACCCACGATGATGAAGAGTACTTTGCCTCGCGAAATGTCCACTTCAACCTCGATCGGTTCAGCATCCAGCCCGATGACACTAGCGGAGAAAAGTTTAGCTAACATATTACAAAAAGTTATAGGTAGTATTACTTCTTCTGTCTAGACAAATTAGTCTAATCTCATCATCGCTCATATAAAAGACAATTCTCATCCTACCCTTTTTTATTCTATAAACACCCTTGTGCCCCGAAAGCTTTTTGCAATCCAAGCCAACAAAATCTCTAGCAAGAATCTTATCAACAATAGATCTGATCATTTTCTCTTCTTCAGTGCTTACTCTTTTGAGAAATTTTTTTATTTTGTC
>CAYHEQ010000048.1:0-4583 GCA_964355795.1 uncultured Candidatus Saccharibacteria bacterium | reverse complement strand
AACGCAATCGTTCAAAAACTTACAGTAATGAACGCCCCACTTATTTTATTACAACTACCGTTACTGAACACACCAAGATATTTTTCAATGACGATTTGTGTAAAATACTTCTCAACAATCTAGAGTTTTATCGCAATAAACTGAAATTTTTTATCTATGGCTATGTGATTATGCCTAACCATATTCATCTACTCTTGCAACAGACGGGAGAAAAGAACATTTCTGATTTTATGCGAGATTTCAAAAAGTATACTTCGGTTGAGATAATTCGTTTTTGTCAAAAGAATGATTTGCAAGAGTTGCTAAAAGTATTTCAAGACTCAGCGCGCAAATATATGGCAAAAAGGGACCTATTATATCAGGTCTGGCAAGAAAGATTTGATGATGTGCTCATCTGGTCAGAAAAGCAATTTAATATTAAACTGGATTATATTCACAACAATCCTGTACAGGAACACTGGAAATTGGTTGATGAACCGCAGAAATACAAATATTCCAGCGCGAGAAATTATGAGTCTGGAGATGATTTACCTTTTCGGATTGATAGGTTGGGGTATTGATTTTTTTACTGTCGGATCTAGGATCCGACTAGCACAAACTGTCGGATCTAGGATCCGACTAGCACAAAACTGGAAGAACAAGTCGTGGAGGGGCATATTAGCAGTTCAACAATTTGACAAGGTGTTCAACGATTGATATAATAGTTCCAATACAATTAATACTATAAAAATGCAAAACACAACGGTCAAGGTCAGCTCCAAATATCAGGTTGTTATCCCTCGTGAGATAAGAATGCACTTGAATCTCAAGCCTCAAGAAGAGGTTTGTGTTGGTATTGATGAAAAACAAAACACCATAACCATAAAGCCAAAAATAAAGAATTGGGCGAAACATATGCGTGGTTTGGGCCGTGAAGCATGGGATAGTGTGGATGTGGACAAATATATCAAGCAAGAAAGAGAAGCGTGGGTTTCATAATCGATGAAAAAGATCATCAACATTTTGGACAAAAACAAAAACATCGGTCTCGATACGATGATTTTCATTTATCTTTTTGAAGAAAACAAGAAATATGCGGATATTTGCGAGTTGATATTTGACAGGGTTAGCAAGGGGAAAAATATTGCTCATATTTCCAATCTATCTTTGTTCGAGGTCTTGGTGGGTTCTTACAAGAAGGGTTTAGCCTCAAAAGATTACATTCAGTTGTTTCTGAATATGCCGAATCTGAAAATATACCCGACCAATGTTGCCATTTTGAATAAAGCGGCGCAAATCAGAGCGAAATTTGGCGTAAGGCCGATGGACAGTATCTGCTATTCTAATGCTATTTATGGCAAAGCGAAAGTTTTTATAACTAATGACAAAGAATTGCAAAAAATAAAAAATAAAGAAATTAAGGTATTCATCCTTGAAGATTATCTAGCAAAATAATTCTATGCCAAAAAACAAAAAACCAATCTGGTATGTTATCTAATTTAACTATACAAAAAGCTTCCGAGCTTCTTGATTCTGGTAAGACGACCAGTGTTGATTTGACGAAATATTATCTGGAGAGGATAAAAAAATACGACGGCGATATCGGCGCGTATCTTTTGGTCTGCGAGGACTATGCTTTACAAAAGGCGGAAGAGGCGGACGAGCGGATGAAGAATGGCAAAAAACGGGGGATTTTGGACGGTATTCCTTTTGGTGTCAAAGATGTCATTTTGACGCGCGGGATAGAGACGACCGCCGCTTCCAAGATTTTACAGGGCTATATTCCGCCGTATTCGGCGACGGTTATTCGCAAATTGGAAGAAGCCGGCGCGGTAATGCTCGGCAAATTAAATTGCGACGAATTCGCGATGGGTTCTTCCACCGAAAATTCCGCATATAAAACAACCAAAAATCCGTGGGACAAAACGCGCGTGCCGGGCGGTTCATCTGGTGGCTCGGTGGCGGCTCTGGCTGCTGATTTTTGTGTTTTCGCGCTCGGCACCGATACCGGTGGCTCTATCCGCCAGCCGGCGTCTTTTTGTTCCGTAACCGGCCTGAAACCTTCTTACGGACGTGTTTCGCGCTACGGCGCTATCCCTTACGGCTCATCGCTCGACCAGATCGGACCGATGGGGAAAACGGTGGAAGATGTGGGGATTTTACTTAAAATGATGGAAGGAGTGGACGAACTTGATGCCACGACGATTGACATAAAATCACAAATCACAAATCACAAACCACAAACAAATTCCAATTTTCAAATTTCAAATCTCAAAATAGGCATACCAAAAGAATATTTTGGCGAAGGGTTGGATCCGGAAGTGAAAAAAATCGTGTTGGACGCGGTGGAGGAATTCAAAAAAATGGGCGCGGAAATAGTGGAGGTCTCTCTCCCGCACACGGAATACGCCATTCCCGCCTATTATTTGATTGTGATGGGAGAGGTGAGCAGTAATCTCGCGCGGTATGACGGGATCAAATACGGCGCGAGCGTGGCACGGAGCGGAAGCGGAGGTCTTGCCTCGGGGAGCGAAGCGGACGGAGGCGAGTCCTCGGCTGAAGCGACTAATCTTTTGGGTGTCTATATCAAGACACGCGAAAAATTTCTCGGCGACGAGGCAAAAAGAAAGATTATTTTGGGAACCTACGAGCTTTCGGCCGGTTACTACGATGCGTATTACAAAAAGGCGCAGAGAGCCAGAGCGCTAATCAAAAAGGACTTTGATGATGTTTTTGAGCGAGTGGATTTGCTGATGACGCCCGCTTCGCCCTTTCCCGCTTTCAAAATAGGGGAGAAAAAAGACGATCCACTCGCTATGTATCTGGCGGATATTTACACTATCTCCGCCAATCTCGCGGGTGTTTGCGGGCTCTCCGTCCCGGCTGGCTTTACCGCCGATGGTCTCCCGGTGGGTCTGCAAATCTTGGGCTCCCGCTTTGGCGAAGACCAAGTCCTTTCCGCCGGTATTGCTTTCCAAAAAGCGACCGACTGGCACACGAAATGGCCAGAATTATAGCGTCATCAATTTTGTCATTCCCATGAAAATGGCCACTGGCTCGGAGAGGAATCCAGTTCAATAAGGATATTGTATAGTTCTCGTCGTTCTGGATCCCCGATCGGGTCGGGGATGACATAGAGAAGATATTAGACGGGTTATAGAGAATTTCACCTTGACTTTCACATCATTTTGCCGTATAATAAGCCAATAATCGATGTCTTGTAAAAAGCCCCTTGAAAATCGACCAATTTAGCTACGGATTCGAGCCACTTTATCAGGTTCAAAAGCCTAAATAGGCTCCAATCCGTAGCTAAATCTGCTGTGCTGGCTACGGAGTTTTACAAGCGGTGTGTCTCAAACCCGAAAATCAGGGCAAGAGGTGCGTCGGAAAGGAAAGTGCAATGTTAGATTTGGCGAAGGCAATCGCGAAGGTTCACGAGTTTTTCGTTACAATGAAGAAGATGGGGTTTTCGAACGAGTTGATGGAGTTTTTCACTCACAACGAGGAGGAGGCGAGGAAATTAGTGGAATTCGCCAAATCCCTCTTCCGCCCCGCCTACAAAGTGGTCGTTGATTACTCCAAGACCATCGTCCAGATGGTCGAAGACGGCGGTTACGATTGGGTAAACTCTGACATCAACGACGAGAATTTTCCGATCGTCGGTACGGGGACGACCGAATCGGAAATTACCCTCTTTCATTTCGGTGGGCGTATATCGCCAGAAAACGCCATCGCCAAGATGAAGAAAGAGGGCTATCGCCCCGCCAATGCGACGGAGCTTCTCGCTCTCGGTCAGGCCCAGCCCGACCTACAACGGAAATTCCGGATTGTAGCTCTCGGTCAGATTTGGCAACGTCAGTACAATATCCCGAAGGTCGTGTGTCTCCGCGAGCGCGTTTCGAAGCGCCAAGCGATCCTCTTTTCTTTCTACCTTGACTTTAGCGACGACTGGTGTTTTGCTGCTGTCCGCGAGGAGAAGCTTGAGGCCTAAAAACCTCGCTCCTCATCTCGAGAATTGGAAACCCCCGACCCTTGCTTTGTAAAAAGTAAGGGTCTTTTTTTATCTTAAAATATGCTATGATGGCTGTGGATATTATTCTGATTTGGGAAGCAATCCCATCCGCCGTCACTTTTTCCAAAAAAGCCGAACCATTCAATCCTTGGTCGGCGTGGGGTTGACAGGGCGTTGATTATCATATTAGTAAGTGTATAATAGCATTATGGTAAATCAAATCCTTATCAATCCAAAAATTCGTTTTGGCAAACCGATCATCAAAGGTACTCGCGTTACCGTTGAGGAAGTATTGGGTATGCTTGCTACTGGAATGGATTTCGTAGCTATAAAAAAAGAATACAATATTGAGCAAGAGCAGATCTTAGTGGCTATTCGTTATGTAGATGGTTGGATGAGGGGAGAAGTAACCAAAGAGTATGTGATTTCTACTCGACGCTAATATGCCACGTTCGGCGGTAACGGTCGCATCTTCTTTTGGTGAATGTGTTCATGTGTCTGATATTGGCTATGGCGCAAAAACCGATGAACAAATCTTGCGTTGGGCAAAGGAAAACAAGCGCGTTATCATAACGCGCGATTTTGATTTTGC
>CAYHEQ010000047.1:0-4951 GCA_964355795.1 uncultured Candidatus Saccharibacteria bacterium | reverse complement strand
TTGTTAAATCTTTCCTCATTATATCACTTCCGCTACTTCTTGTCAAGGACATTTTTGCCTGCATGTTTTTACCAGGCCAAAGCTTACAAAATACCCCCCTCTTCCCCGTTGAAAACAGGGAGAGGGGGTCATAATTTCGGATTAAAAATCAGCCATTCTGCCGGCCACCAACCGGGGAGAAGCTGTCTAGTGTAGCCATGAAGGATGCTTTTTGCTCGGGCAAGGCGATAGAAGGTTTTTCTAGTCAAGATGGTGCCATCGCTGTCCTTGCTTCTGACGAAGAAAATAGCCTCTTCCGCTATTTCAGCTGTCAGGTTGGAGCATGCGAGCATCTCGTCAAGCAAATAGATGCCGGGGAAGTCTTGCCAAATCCAGCCATCGTCCTCCGGAGTCATCCGAAGAAGGTATCCGTTGGGAGGGAGTCCTTTGCCACGGGGGGATTCGCTGTCTTGTTTTTCCCTCATCGGGCAAAGAAATCTTCTCCTCTGGATTTTGACCATTATGCTTTCTCTGGCTTTTGCTTCTGGAAAAAGTTTCGTCAAAGAGCTCACCTCGCTTTCTTTAGGAAAATTTAAAGTACCTCTTCATTTTAACAAAAAAAGCTATTTTAGGCAAATATTCTGATGCATATTCCGATGTTGCGTATTTTGATGTCCGATGCGCATTCCGATGTCCGACATCTGGGCATCCTTTGATGTCGGACATCTTTAATTATTGTTCTAGTGTTGCGTATTCCGAATGTCGGACATCTTTACATCGGACATCTTTAATCATTGCGGAGAGAGCATTTTTACAACCGTAATTTTTCTTTTAACGCGACTTCAAATTTCTTCGTCAGTTTGGGCGAATCAGAGATTTTCAACACTTCCTTGACCCAGAGGAAACATTGTTGAGCCTTTAATTTGTTTTTTAATTTTAATTCCACATCGCCGGCCAAAAGCAAGGCCTCAATGAGCTTGTATTCTTTATCTTGCGCTAAGGCGTCAGTGATGGCGTATTCCAGCCATTTTTGCGCCTCCTTATACTTTTTGGTGTGATAAAGTAGATGACAACGGTCAATATTGCCGATTAATTTCCAATAATCATGTTTGGATTTATTAAGCAACGGCATGGCCTTGGCGAAAACCAGCGCCGATTTTCTATAAAGTTTCATATCACAATACAACAATCCAAGCTTGGAATAAGTGATACCGAGAGAAGCATTTTTGCCTGCTTGTCCCGACCGACCTGTCCCGATTCTCGCGTCGGGAAGCGTCGGGAACCCTTCATCGGAATACTTTTTCACATATTCTATCGCTTGCAAAAACCATTTTTCTGCTTGGCTATATTTCTTGGCATTCTTGTAGCAGATAGCGATATTGCGAGTGATGCCAGAGAGTCTCTCGTACCATTTGTTTTCCTCTGCAATTTTCAGGCTTGTTTTGTAGCATTCATTGGCTTTACCAAATTCGTTTTCATTCAAATAACCAATACCAAGCGAATCATAAGCATTAACGGCCACACGAAAGTCCTTGGCTTTCGTCAAGGGCGCCAAAATCTTGCGAGAAGCTTGTGGTTGCCCGCTATCACGAAGATTATTGGCTTTATTAATGAGGCTTTGACTCATTGCCTACGAATTACTAATATTTATAATTAGCAAGCGCTGTTGACACTTTGAAAAATTATTTAGTGGCTGGATGATTGTTTTACTTTGCCGAAACCTTGCTCCCGATCCGAGGTTCGACCTTAACAGCCAATTCTCAAGGTCGAACCTCTTATCAGGGATATTTGTCAAAGCGTCAACAATCTGGCTATAATCTACAGATTATTGTATGGCGATATCTATTTTCTTCGCAATCAACTGGGTATTGGCCAATGTCAGCTGCGACGCTTGTGGCAATTTGCCACTTTTGCCTTCCAGATTCACGCCCCAGAGATAGACTTGGATGAAATAATTGGCATTATTGCTGGGGACAAAGCGAGTTTCAAATTGATTGTAAGTGGAAGCCTCGCTTATCGGGATGATAATATGGCCACTTTTTTGTCCGATTTGCAGAGCTGTTCCCGCGTCATTGATTATTCCTTGCGCTTGGAACATATTATTGACCAAAGGATTGATATTCACTCGGCCGAAATCCACATAGGCTCCCGAGGGATAGTTGGAATTGGGCGTGAGAATCTTGATGATGCATTGATTGGAATTAGCGTATTTGTATTCCACCTTGATGCTGTCGGGAGCGAAGGTAGCCGAAATAATACTGCTCAAATCAGTTAGCTTCATTAGCTCGGCGCAAGTAGGTGCCTTGCCGGTCGTGAGGTTCGTGGTTGGCGTTGGACTGGGGGTTGGATTGGTCGTGGGTTGTTTGTTGTTGGTTACGGGAAGATTTCTTGTCGCGCCGACATTATTGTTAGTATTTTTTTCTTCTTGCTGTTTGGTCTGCGGTTGCGTATCTTTCTGAAAAGTAGAAGTCGCGTAAAAACCAAAGATGGTGATAGCGAGCATCACGATAACTGCGAGAGAGATGAAAAATGCTTTCATATTTTTTTTATTTTACCGGTACCGTCTCCACTTGGATCTGGTTGCTATTGATGTCAATCGGATTGCCATTGGAATCTGTGGCCTTGATGCCGACCGGAGAAATATCGTTCTCGGTCTCCTCTGTTTGGGGCTTTGGTTGTTCTTCTTCAATAGTTATTTTCTTGATTATCACGGCTTCTTCGGGACGATCGGATCCGTCTGTTTTCACACCAGCGATTGATTTCACGATGTCCATCCCGTCTATGACGTGGCCAAAGACGGTGTGCTTGCCATCCAAAGAGGACTGGTCTTTCTCGGTGATAATGAAAAATTGACTGCTGTTGGTATTGGGGCCAGCGTTGGCCATAGCGACCGCGCCGACATTATTGGGCAGAGATTTCAGGTTACGGTCATATTTGTAGCCAGCGTCAATATTCTCTTTAATCGTGGCTTCGGGGACTCCCAACTCCCACGGGTTAATCTCATCATCAAATTGGGCATCCGACCCTCCTGTCCCCCACTGGTCTTTCTTGCTGTCATCTTTCGTCAGAGGGTCGCCTGTCTGAATCATAAACTCTTTGATAACGCGGTGGAATTTAATATTTTCATAAAATCCGCTATTAGCCAATTTCACAAAATTATCCACCGTCTTGGGCGCGACCGAGCGATAGAGCCTGATTTTGACAACGCCCTTGCTAGTCTCAATGACGGCGATTTCCTTGTCCTCTATTTTTTGTTCTATGTTATTTGTGGCCACATTATTTTTCTTATAATATTTATAGCCTTGCCAGCCACCGACAGCAACAATGGCGACGATGACGATGGCTATGGTAGCATACTTCATCGTTTTTTTCTTATTTTTGTATTTTCGCTTTGAGTTTTCTACCTTCTCGCCTCTATTCAACCATTTTTGTCTAGATTTCTTGCCCATAATTCCTCCCTTAATTTTATTGTATACAAGAAGGAATTATGTCCCGAGTATCCCCGAGGGACTTCCCCCTACATTTTATTATATGCAGATAATACAAATTAAATTCATTCGTATTATCCGTATATCCGTAATAAATCCGTAGTGTATAGTAGTATTATTTTTTTAATTTCTTGGCTTTCCCGTATTCCTCCTCTTCCCGCATCCTTTCTGTTACCAATTGATAAACTTTTTCTGGCAATTCGGAAAATTCTACCGTTTCTTGGATACCATCGCGCATATCGCGAATGATAGCTTGTCCGGTGACGGCTTCTCTTTGCCCGATGATAACGGAAAATCTGGCGTTGATCCTATCGGCCGTTTTCATTTGCGCCTTCATCGTGTCTTTCCCAATAGCGATGCTAGAAGAAATATCTAGTTTCCTCAAATCGCGAACGGTTTTGAGCGCCAATTTCTTGGCTTCCTCGCCCAAGTGGATGACATAGGCGCTGATTTTGGCCTTTGGTCTAGAAATCTTGATAGCGTTGTCGCGGATATAATCAACCGTCCTGTCCGCTCCCATGGCGAAACCAATGGCGGGAGTCGGTTCTCCACCTAGTTCCTCAATCAAATAATCATAACGACCGCCACCCGCTAAAGCATTTTGACGCTTGATATCGCCCTTAGTCGCAAATTCAAAAACGGTGCGATTGTAATAGTCTAGCCCTCGCACCAAAGTCGGCACGAGATTGTACGGCACCTCCATATCGTCTAAATATTCCAAAACTCCCATGAAATGCGCTCGGCAGAGCTCGCAAATACTATCTATAGTGATCGGCGCGGTGGCAATAATCGCTTGGCATTTATCGTTCTTGCAGTCTAGGATGCGAAAAGGATTTTTCTTCAATCTTTTCTTGCAATCTTCGCAGAGTTTGCTCTCCTTCCTTTTGAAAAATTCGTGAAGATCTTTCCTGATTTTCACCCGA
The DNA here is from genome assembly GCA_964355795.1 of uncultured Candidatus Saccharibacteria bacterium. Taxonomy (GTDB): domain Bacteria; phylum Patescibacteriota; class JACPGU01; order JACPGU01; family JACPGU01; genus CAYHEQ01. The sequence continues at coordinate 561 of CAYHEQ010000047.1, read as the reverse complement.
CACTCGCGACAACCAATAGAATTGATGTTAAGTTCCACCGGCACTTTGATTTTTTCAAAAACATACCAGAGAGCGGCGATAATGTGCGAATCAATGGTGGAGTCTCCTTCGCCGTAGATTTCCGCGTCAAATTGCGTGAATTGTCGGAATCTCCCCGCTTGCGGATTGTCGTGACGAAAACATGGTCCAAAAGTATAGAGCGATATGGGCTTGGGCCAGACCTGCATGCCATTCTCAATATAGGCACGGGCGAGGCCGGCGGTGAATTCTGGTCGCAAGGCGATTAAATCATTGTCTCCCCGTTCTTTTTTTCTATTCTTGCCACCGATTTGGGAAGTGTCAAAAACATACATTTCTTTGCCGGCGGTATCGGTTTCTTCACCGATACTTCTGATGAAAAGATCGCTTTTTTCAATCAAAGGAATTTCTATTTTCTCAAAGCCAGCGGTGGCAAAAATGTCTTCGGCAGTCCGCAAAACAAAATCCCAGATGAGAGCGTCTTCTGGTAAAATATCGCGAAAACCTTTGAGTTTGTTGATGGGTTGCATCTTGGGCATTAGA
>CAYHEQ010000046.1:0-5447 GCA_964355795.1 uncultured Candidatus Saccharibacteria bacterium | reverse complement strand
GCTATATTGTCGCACAAAACATAGATTTTAGCATTACATATTTACCATTATGCCGGGTTTTTTTATTTCTTGGATGCTACTATCGCCAGCAAAAATCTCGGTGATTTTCGTTTTAATAATGTCGGCGGGCATCACTATCTCCACCTCATCGCCCACGGCAAATTTATTTTTGACTTCTACCATAATTGTTTTTCTGTTGCTTAGTCGCTTAGTTTTTTCGTCTAAGCATTGCCCCAAGAAATCCAAATCCGGCTTCACCGCCGCCACATCATATTCCTGCTCATACCCATCGCGACCGAGCAAAAAGCCGTGATTGTAGCCACGATTGGCGACCATATTTAATTCGGCAAAAAGTTTCTTGTCCACTTTTTTCCCAGCGTAAAGCGCGTCTAGCGCCTGCCGATAGAGACGAGTGATCATCCCAACATAATAAATGCTTTTGGCGCGTCCTTCAATCTTCACCGACACCACGCCACTCTCCAAAACTTCCGCCAAAATATCCAAAGCGCAAAGATCTTTGGCGTTCATAAAATAAGTACCATGTTCGTCCTCGCTTATTTCTAACATATCGTCCGGTCGTGTTTCTTCTTGCAAATAAAAATGTGGCGACGCCACTCCGCTATTTTGAACTTTGAGATTTGAACTTTGAACTTTCATTTTATATTTCCATCTGCAACTCTGCGCGCAATCACCTAGATTAGCATCGCGACCAGTATAATGTTTGGACAATAAACACCGGCCCGAATACGCCATACACATCGCGCCATGAACGAAAATTTCCAGCTCCATTTCCGGCACGGCTTCATGAATTCTTTTAATTTCAAAGAGCGACAATTCTCGCGCCAAAATCACTCTTTTGACCCCCAAGGCTTGCCACATTTTAATCGCCTCGCTATTGGTCGTATTGGCTTGAGTGGATAGATGAATGGGAATATCGGGCGCGAATTCCCGCGCCAAAGAAAGCATCCCGATATCGGAAAGGATAATACCGTCAAAACCCATGGTATTTAATTTCGCCAAATCTTTTTTCAACAATTTCAGGTGGCTCTCGTGAGGAAATATATTGCAAGTGACATAAACTTTCACTCCGCGTTCGTGAGCAAAGGCGAGGCCCTCGCGGATAGTTTCCTCGTTGAATTGGATTTCGCGCATATTACGCAAACTCCATTGAGGCAAGCCACAGTAAATAGCGTCCGCGCCAAAAGCCACCGCGGTTTTGAGTCGCGGCAGATCGCCAGCAGGGGAGAGGAGTTCAATTTTTTTGTTATTTTCGCTATTTTTTTTCATAAAATTCATTATATCATGGATTGTCATTCTCGCGAACGCGGGAATCCAGTACAATAAAAACAGAATACATTATATTCTTGATGAGCTGGATCCCCAAGCAAGTTGGGGATGACAATACTGAAGGTAGGGAAGCATAAACTTGAACCCTTAATTTGCCAAAGAACGCAAAAGATAGTATAATACCCCCAGATTGGTGAGTGGCCTTTACCAATCAAATTCAACGCAAAGGAATAGATGCCATGAAAACCCCCAGATGGCTTTTTACGCTTTGGCTGTTTTTACTTTTGGCGCAATGGCCCGCAGTCGCTCGCGCGGAGAGCCGAATCTTTGACATGGAGCTGGTCGTCGTCGTCCCCAAGGATCACCCCTGCGTAATCGCGGAAGGATCAAAAACCGCCTTTCCTACGCAAGCAGTACGATTTTTTTGTGATGTTGCTCGTCGCACTCTTGACCCTGAAAAATATCAGGTCATCTACATCTACCAAAGGAGCGTGGTTGAGGAAAACGGCGCCAGCGCTCATCTGGTCCTCCTCGGCGCTGGCGATAATAACGAACCCTTTGCCCTGCACCGTTCTTTCGCTTTTGGCGAAGACATCCCCCAAGCTGTAGTCTTAGAAGGAGCCATCCAAAGTTTCTTTGACGGCACAGAAGGATTCTCGGCGGAATATTACGACGAGATCCCTTTCTACAACGCTTGGGAAGCAGCTGATTTCGCCGAGGAGATCATCCCCACCATGCCCGATTTCCAGCCAGAATACTCCGTAGGCGACTCGGTGGAAAAAGTACACGGTGTCCTCTGGGCTTTGGTTCAAAAAGCGCAAGAAAGGGGAGAATCTTTTCTGCCATACGAAAGAGGGAAAGAAGAGAAACTTCCTTCAGACAGATGGTACAGCCGACGAATGCCATCTTTTCGCGCCCGCCCCGCCATTCCTTGGGCCAAGGGTCTTGACCTGCAAACCCATGGCCTACAATTCAATTTCCTTGAAAGCCAGCCTTTTCTGCCCTATTCCTTGAGCGCAGAGGAACAAGCCCTGATGGAAGAAGTGATTCAAGAACAATTTGAACTCCTGCGCGCTTTTTCCGAAGGGCAATTCTAAAGTAATTAAACCAACCGTCGCGAGGAGGACGGATAAGATTATGAAATTAGCCAATCTCATTTTTCGCTTCTTCATCCAGTTTTGCCTTTCCGGATTTAATTTCAGGAAGGCGGTGGCTGGCATGGAAGCGACTGACCGTCGCAATCGACAAAAATAGGCCCGACGAGGCCTCTACAACCCTCGGTTTTTTCAAAAAATCGGGGGTATTTTTTTCCAAAATATACTACAATAGGCAATCTTCCATTGCTCAAAAAAATCAAATGTGATAAATTGAAAGCAATAGTGGACGGACACGCGTTTTTTGCGTACTAAAAAACCAAAACAAAAAGATGCCACCAGATATTTTCAACGGCACAACCAACTCCATCTCTAATTTTCCTGATATTTTGGCGATATTTTATTGGCTACTTTTTCTTGTTCTCCTCGTTTTGGGCGGTGTCGTTTTTTATTACATCTACGACCGACTCCGCCATTACCGCTACCGTATCGCCAGATCGCTAGATTTCGTTCTCCTGCAAATCTTGGTGCCCAAAGAGCCGACCAAGAAAGAGGAAAGTGGCAAAAAAGATCCGAAAGATCTGGTCGCCAGAGCTTCGCAACTTTTTTCCGCACTTTATTCTATTAAAGATGTAAAACTTAACAAAATGTGGTACAAAAAGGGCAATTATATGTCCTTTGAGGTAGCTTCTTTTGAAGAATCCATCAAATTCTACATCGGCATTCCGCAAGGATTGCGTTCTATTGTGGAAAAGCAAATCCACGCTCTCTATCCCGACGCTTTCATGGAAGAAGTGGAACGGTACAATTTCTTTGCAGACAATCTGGAATATTCGGCTACCGAAATGATTTTTCAAGAACCGGCCTCCATGCCGATTAAAACTTATAAAGATTTTGAAACAGACACCATCAACGCTCTGACCAATGTCTTGTCCAAGCTAGGAAAAGGGGAGCGAGCGGTCATTCAATTTCTGATTCGTCCCGCTAGTAATAAATGGCAAAAAAACAGTGAGCATCTGGCGCGCCTGATGCAAGAAGGCAAGAGCGTCAAAGGTGGCCTTGATTTCGGCAAGGCGTTGGAGGGAGCGGGAAAAATCGGCGGAGAATTCGCCACCGCAGCCTTCAAAACAGGCGATGAAGCCAAAAAAGAAGGGGAGAAGCCGAAAACCATTACTCCTATCACCGAGCAAAAAATCAAAATCTTGGGTGAAAAAGCCGCCTTTGTAGGCTTTGAAACTGTCATCAGAATGGTCGTCAGTTCCCGAGACAAAGTAGCGAGCAAAATGCATCTAGGAGAGATGATCAGCGCTTTTTCCGTTTTTTCTCATCCCAACGGCAATCGGCTCAAGCCGATCAAAAGCAGTAACGAATACCGTATCGCCGAAGATTTCATTTTTCGCGCCTTTCCCTACAGCGCTCACAAAACTATTTTGAATACCGAAGAGCTGGCCTCGGTCTTTCATTTTCCTAACCAAAATGTGGAAACTCCCTCCATCGTTTGGCTGGCCTCCAAGAGGGCTCCAGCTCCGCCGGAAACACCAAAAGAGGGACTATTTCTGGGTAATAATGTCTTTCGTGGCACAACTACCCCAGTTTTCATTAAAACTGCCGACCGCGCTCGTCACATGTATATCGTGGGAAAAACTGGCACTGGTAAATCCACGCTGTTGAAGGAGATGATGCTCCAAGACATCAAAAATGGTCACGGCGTCTGCTATATTGACCCTCATGGCACCGATGTGGATGATTTATTAACGCGCATTCCCAAAGAAAGAGCGGGGGATGTCATCCTCTTCAATCCGGCTGATTTTGAGCGTCCCATCGGCATCAATTTGCTGGAATACACTCGGCCAGAGGAAAAGACCTTGGTTGTGGGAGAGATCTTGAATATCTTTGACAAATTGTACGATCTGCGCGCCACTGGTGGCCCAATCTTTGAACAATATTTCCGCAACGCCGCTTTGCTGGTGATGGAAGATCCCTCTACTGGTTCAACATTGATGGAAATCCCCAAAGTTCTGGCGGACGAAGATTTTCGTCTAATGAAATTGTCTCGCTGTCAAAATCCCGTGATTAAAAATTATTGGTTGAAGGAAGCGGAGAAAGCCGGTGGCGATACGACGCTCGCCAATGTTGTGCCGTATATCACTTCCAAACTGACGCAATTTCTCGCCAACGACATTATGCGACCAATCATCGCGCAACAAAATAGCGCCTTCAATTTACGCGAAATAATGGACAACAAAAAAATCTTGCTGATGAGGCTGGCCAAAGGGCAGATAGGGGAGTTGAATGGTTATTTGCTGGGCCTCATTATGGTGTCAAAGATTTATCTGGCCGCCATGAGTCGCGTGGACGTAGCAGAAGAGCAGAGAAATCCTTTTTACCTCTATATTGATGAATTTCAAAATTTCACCACCGATTCGGTCGCGTCCATCTTGTCTGAAGCCAGAAAATATAAATTGGGATTGACTGTCGCGCACCAGTACATCAATCAATTGGTGGTGAAAAATGACGCGAAAATCAAAGACGCCGTCTTTGGCAACGTAGGCACTTATGTCATCTTCCGCGTAGGCGAAGAAGACGGAGAATTTTTGGCCAAGAAATTCGCGCCCGTTTTTGACGCGCACGATATCATTAATGTGGAAAACAACAACGCCTATGTTAGCCTGCTAGCCGATGGCACCAATTTGAAACCCTTTTCTCTCAATGTTTATTTGGATTTCGCCAAAATTCAAAGAGATAAAAAAGTGGGGGAGGCGATCATCCAATTGTCCCGCTTGAAATATGGTCGCGACCGCGACATAATAGAGGAAGAGATCAGGCAGAGAGCGTGAAGCGCGGTTTTTAGTGGTTAGTTTTTAGTGAATAGTGAGATATAAATTTTCCTCTTTTCCTAAACTAGAAACTAGAAACTAAAACCTAGAACCTAGAAACTATTTCTATATGAAAAAATATCTTTTCAGCTTGCCTCTATTCTTCGGCATCTTGACTTTTGCCAATGGCGCTTCGGCCGAGACGATAATAGATCCCGACAATTGTTCGCAGTATTTCGGCACCGAGGTC
>CAYHEQ010000045.1:0-6129 GCA_964355795.1 uncultured Candidatus Saccharibacteria bacterium | reverse complement strand
GCAGGTATTATTACTAATGAGAGTGTCCTTTTTCAGGGTGGAATTTAGCATACCAAGAAAAACAAAGCCTACTCTGGCAATGCTGGCAGATCATCTGGAGAGAGTGTTGGACAACATTGCTCGCACCGACCCCAATGATTTACGGAAGCTAAATCTTCCCGAAGTTTTCAGACAATTTAAGGCGCGGAGAGCAGAAGACAAAGTCATCGTTTTGGCCAAACTTTACGGCCGGATACCGGAAGACTCCGCTCTCCGACCATTCATTCTGGGCTATACTGCCAACCTCCAAAAAAACGACGGCCAACTCCACAAAAGCGCTTTTATTTTGAAACTTTTGGAGGCCATGCGCAATCGCTACTATCTTGTTACTGATGAATTCTTGGATAGTGTTATTGCGTTGGTTCCCAGACCGCCGAAAATCCCTAAAAAGGGGAAAAAAGGCATCTCTCGCCCCATCCGAATATCAAAAAAACCGCCCTCGTAAAACGAGTGGCGGTTTTGTTTTTGCGTGACTATTTTTTCAGCGAACCCCAGTCTGTTCCTCCCGTAGGGCGACCGGCGCGACGAGCGTTGTCATCATAGGCGGTAAGCGCCGCGATCGCGCCTTGTCCGCCAGAAATAATAATTTGCTTATACGGCACCGGCGTCAGATCGCCGACAGCAAAGATATTGGGGTCGGAGGTTCTCATAAATTCATCCACAATAATCTGTCCAGCCTCGTCAGTTTTTACCAAACTTTTGACAAAATCCGCCTTGATTTCGAAACCAATCTCCACGAAAACCCCGTCTGTGGCTATGTTTTTTTGTTCTTCGGTTTTGATGTTTTTAATTTTTACCTCCGTCACCACTTCGCCATCGCCGAGGACTTCCTCCACCGCCGAATTCCAGATCATCTCTACCGAAGAATTTTTGGTAAGACGGTCAATCATTACCGCCTCCCCGCGCAATTGGTCGCGCCGGTGAACTAGATAAACTTTTTTGGCGATTTTTTCCAGATACAACGCCGCGTCAATGGCCGAATTCCCGCCCCCGACTACCACCACCGTTTTATTTTTGTAAAGCGGGCCGTCGCAAGTAGCGCAATAAGTGACCCCCTTGCCACGATATTCCTCATCGCCCTCTACGCCCAATTTTCTCGGAGTTTTGCCGAAAGACAGGATGACATTTGGCGCGCTATATTCTTCGCCGCCAGCTTTGACTACATACTCCTCGCCTCTTTTTTCTATATCGCCTACTTGCGTGTTGATCTTTATTTCACAGCCGGCCTTCAAAGTCTGCTCATACATCGCCTGCGCCAAGTCCATACCTTTGACAAAACCAATGCCCGGATAATTTTCCACATCTGGCGTGGTTGCCACTTGTCCACCGATGTCCATGGTCAAAATAACGACTTTCATCGCCCGACGCGCGGCATAAAGTCCAGCGGTCATCCCCGCCGGCCCCGCGCCAATAATAATTAGATCATAAGTATTCATAATTATGCAATTTCACTTAGTGGCTTAGCCACTAAGTAGTTATTTATTCTAGAAAAGTCCTCTCCGACTCTTTCCTCTCAATCATCTCCGCAAGAGACCCCTCTGCGAATCCTCTATAAGCTTCAACATTGCCATATTGCTCAAGAATAATACTGGTCTCGCAAAAAGACTCATTGGCTGTTCCCATGTATTCTGCCCAGCTAGATCTTGACTTTACATGACCCGTTCCTTTGTCTAACTGATGAATCCTGTCGTTCAGATTTACATACACGCTTAGATACAAAAGGTATTCATTACTCTCTATCTCTATTGATTTGAATGGACCCTGGAATAAAGAACCCGTGCGTTTGTATTTTTCATTGAAATGGCGCGTATAGCCAGTACCCAACTTGTGCATGAATTCTACTATACCGCCTTCTGTTAATTCTTTCAATATAAAATGATAGTGATTGGGGTTCAAACAATAACAAACAAACTCAACCAACTTCTGCTTAGTGGCTAAGCCACTAAGTGATTTTTCATCTTTACTTCTACGAAAAGAGTTTTGAAAAATACTTCCTATAGGGCCGGAAACATTAAATTCTTCCATACTTTGAAAAAACCGTTTCTGATCGTAATGATCAACAAAAATATCTCTCTTGTCGACGCCTCTGTTGTAGATATGGTAGTATCCGCCGACGGTAAATTCTGTTGTCCTCATAAATATAGCGTTAAGTGGCTTAGCTACTGGACCCAAACTACTTAGTAGCTAAGCCACTAAGTGATGGCTATCACGTTGCGAGATAAAAAAGAAACCGAATTCTCGGCATAAAATATCAGCTACTCTTTTGCCAGAGAAAGTCTCAGACATAAACAACGGTATCTGTTTTTATCACCGGTTTAGAAACGGGAGCAGAAAAAACTTGGGTATTATCTTCTAAATACAGCGCCACCGCTTCTTGCAGATTTTCCTCCGCTTCTTTTTGAGTTTTTCCTTGAGAAACTACGCCCAATTCTGCGCATCTTGCAACGAACCACTTATTTTCCTTGATAATTATAGCTGTATATGTGTATTGCATAAATGCATTATACTACTACTTCTTTCTCCCGACAACTTTTTTCGCTGCTTCCACGATGTCTTCTATATCTATATGGTATTTTTTGAGTAGTTTGTCGGGGTCGCCGGATTCGCCGAATTTGTCCCTGATAGCGACAAATTCCATCGAGACGGGATAGTTTTCTGCCAAAAATTCGGCGATCGCCGAACCCAGACCGCCAGCTAACTGATGGTCTTCAACAACAACAAACCTCTTGGTCTTACGAGCGAAATCTAGAATCGTTTTTTCGTCCAAGGGTTTAATCGTTGAGATATTGATGACGGCAAAGTCTATTTTCTCCTTGGCTAATTCTTTGGCGGCGAGCAAACAACGATGGACAGATTCTCCGTGAGCAAGAATCGCGCCACTTTTCCCTTTTCGTAAAACTTGCGCTTCACCTATCTTGAAGGATGTTTTTTCAGCAGTAACAAATGGTACTTCATCGCGACCGAAACGAATATAGACTGGACCATTTAATTTCGCTGCTGCCCTGACGGCTCGTCTCGTCTGCCAATAATCCGCGGGAGCAAAGATGGTGATCCCCGGGATAGCGCGCATAATGGCGATATCTTCCAGCGCTTGGTGAGTCGCTCCGTCTGCGCCGGTAGCAACCCCCGCGTGCGAACCGATAATTTTCACATTGGCTTTGTTGTAAGCCACCGAAACGCGGATTTGGCTGACCGCTTGATTGGGCGTGAAAACCGCAAAAGAAGAAGTGAAGGGAACGAATCCTTCCAGCGCCAACCCCGCCGCAACAGAAATCATATTGGCTTCGGAGACCCCCATTTCAAAAAATCGGTTCGGAAACTTCTTGGAAAATTCTTCCACGCGCAAAGAGCCCATCAAGTCAGCGTCCAACACGACGATTTTTTTATTCTTTTTGGCGAGAGCTACTATTTCATCACCATAGCCTTGCCGACAAGACATTGGGGATTGCAGATTTAAGATTGTAGATTGTAGATTTTTCATCTTTGCTCGCTCCTCAAGGTTTGACCTCAAACAACTGATTCTCGAGGTCAAACCTTTTCCCGCCCATTTAATTTCTTAATTTTTTATTTTTTTAGTTCTACCATGGCCTTCTCATATTCCTGCTCATTGGGCGCTTTGCCATGATAACGATAATCGTTCTCAATAAAGCTTATCCCTTTACCCATAACGGTATTGGCGATTATTAATTTTGGCCTCTTGTTTTGTTTTTTGGTCTGCTTGGCAGTCTCTAAAATCTTGGCTATATCATGCCCATTTACCTCAAAAACACCCCAACCGAGCTGGCGGTATCTTTCCGCTAGATTACCGAGATTACCCACCTTATCTGTTGATCCACTTATTTGCAAATGATTCCTATCAAGAACAAAAATTAAATTGTCTAGCTCAAATTTACGCGCCGAAGCAATGGCCTCCCAAGTTGAGCCTTCTTCGTGTTCGCCATCAGAGGTAACGCAAAAAACTCGCTGTTTTCGTTTCTGCAATTTCAGCGCCAACGCCTTGCCTACGGCCACACCTACACCTTGCCCCAGAGGACCAGTGGCAGTTTCTACCGCTTCAATATGAATATGGCTAGGGTGACCTTGAAGCGGAGAGCCCAGTTTGCGTAAAGTCGCTTTTTTATTTCCAAAAAATCCTAAATGGTCTAGCGTGGCATAAAAAATAGGACAAATGTGTCCACAGGATAAAATGAAGCGATCGCGCCTGGCCCATTCACTTTTCTTATAACCATAATGAATGACCCCGCCAAAAAACAAGGCGGTAAAAACATCAGCCATCCCGAGCGACGACCCCCAATGGCCAGAACCAGCGCCATACAGCATTTCGGTCACATCTCTTCTTAGCGATTTGGCAATCTCATCTAATTTTTGTATTTTTTTGTTCGCCATAATTACCAAATAAACTCGAAATTTGAATGCCAAAATTTGAAACAAATTTTTGACTCGAGGTTCGACCTTAAACAGCTAATCCTCAAGGTCGAAACTCTGGACACTTGTTTATTTCTTTGTTTGTGTTTCGTGAAGTTTGTATAGTTTGTGAAATTTTACTTCTCTGCCATTCTCTCATACTCTCTGAATGTCTCCTCTGGATTTTCAGCTTGGAAAATCCCGCTCCCGATCAGGGCCACAGTGGCTCCCGCGTCAAAGACTTCTTTCAGATGGTCAGATTTGATCCCGCCGTCCATAGAAATTAAAATATCTTGGTCTTTGCTCCTGATAGCTTTGACTTTTTCTAAAGCTGTGTGCATGAAGGCTTGTCCTTGAAACCCCGGCCTGACCGACATCACCAGAATACCGTCGGCAACAGGTAAATATATATCAAGATTTTCTACAGGAGTACCGGGATTGATAGCAATGGACACTTTGATCCCATTTTTTTGAAATTCTTGAACGGTGGCCACCGATGTTCCCGGCGATTCACAATGAAGAACTACTTTGGCGATGCCTAGACGCTTACAATTGTCCAAATATTCCAAAGGGTGATTGACCATCAGATGGGCTTCGTGAACAATATCTTGGTTGAGGCTAACAATATCGCGCAGAGCCACCGTAGTATTGTGAAAAAGAGAATTATCCAAAATATCTATTTGGATTTCAGGAGCGAAACGGCTGGCGATAGCGTATTTTTCCTCAAATTCTTCGCGCGTGGCGACGAGGATGGTGGGAACAATCTTTCTCATTACTACATACTTACGAACTAATACGAACATACGAACGGATGTGAAAAATATTCGTAAGTTTGTATGTTTGTACTGGTTCGTATGTTCGTAGTATTATCTGATGTCCAATTTCTTAATCCTCCTCTTGTGCCTAGTTTCTCCAGAAAACTGCGTGTCCAAGAAAACCTTGGTCAATTTCTTGGCGGTATATTCGTTAGTGAGTCTAGCCCCGAAGCAAAGAACATTGGCGTCATTATCTAGTCTGGCCATAACCACTTCATGTTCATTGCCACCAGAAACAGCGCGAATACCCTTGTGTCTATTGGCGGCCATACACATTCCCGCCCCCGATCCGCAGAAAAGGATGCCACGATCGTTTTTTCCTTTGATTTTTTTGACTAATTTCTTGGCAAAATCCGGATAATCATCAGGATTCTCGCCCGTATTTGCTCCCAAATCTTCGTAAGGCATATTCAAAAAATCCAGGAACTGTTTTACCACTTCCTTGAGCTTGAACCCGGCATGATCGGAGGCGAGAAATAACATAATGACTAGGTTTTAGGTTTTAGGGACTAGGGACTGGCTGAAGCTTTTCTTCAATACTAATCACTCCCGTCGGGCAACTGTCAACGGCGTCTAAGACATTATTTTCTTCCGCCACCTCGTCAAATTCCTCTTTGACCACCGACGCCAATTTGCCCTCGACAGACTTTACTTCAAAAACACTGGGCGCTATTGATGAACAAAGGCCACAACCAATACAGTTTTTCACGTCAATAGCTATCTTTTTGAGCATAACAGTATTATACTCTACCGCCCTTCAAAATACAATCTTTTGTAGTATTCTTGGCTTGTTTTCACTCTTTTTATGAAATTTTCCGTTTCCAGAAATGGCACTTTATCACCGTTTTTGAGCCATTTGTCAACATTGCCC
>CAYHEQ010000044.1:0-6773 GCA_964355795.1 uncultured Candidatus Saccharibacteria bacterium | reverse complement strand
CTTTATCAAGTAATTTATTTACTATGAAAAACGAAGAAAAATCCCAACATCTCGTCCCGATGGTGGTGGAACAGAAGGGGCAGTATGAGAGAGCGTACGATATCTTTTCGCGACTCCTGAAAGACAGGATTATTTTTCTTGGCTCGGCTATTGATGAGGTTTCAGCTAATCTAGTCGTGGCGCAAATGATTTTTCTAGAAGCGGAAGACGCCAAAAAAGATATTATTCTTTACGTCAATTCTCCGGGCGGATCAGTCGTCGACGGGATGGCTATCTACGACACCATGCAATACGTGAAACCCGATGTTTCTACTATATGTATAGGACAGGCGTCATCCATGGGCGCGGTCTTGCTGGCCGGAGGAGCGAAGGGCAAAAGATTTGCCCTGCCTCATTCGCGGATTATGATTCACCAAGTTATGGGTGGCGCCGAAGGGCAAGCGACCGATGTGGAGATTCGCGCCAACGAAATGTTGCGCATAAAAAAGATTTTGAACCAAACCCTGGCGAAAGATACCGGGCAATCGGTGGTGAAGGTAGAGAAAGATACGGACAGGGACTTTTTCATGTCGCCCGATGAGGCGAAGAAGTATGGGATTATAGATAAAGTGATAGATAACAAATTAAAAAACTAAAAAATTAAGAAAGTAAAGGATTAGACCTCTTGCTTTTTTATTTTCTTAGTTTCTTGTTTTCTTAGCTATAAATTTTCCTCGTTGACAGCGGGTTTTGCCTGATATACAATGAGAGGGCACTGCTTTTAGTGCTTCAAAACTTACGGAAATAAAAACGACTCATAAATATGGGGCGGTTTTCTTTCTGTTTGTTGGCAGAATGTTCCTTAAAAACTGAATAAATGGTAAGAACGTGTGTAATAAATTGAATTTGTATTTTGTTAGTTCATTTGAGAGCTAATAAAACTTTCTTGAGATGACGAATCGAACATTGTTGGCCCAGTCATTCGACCGGGCTCAATGAAAGATTCGCTTCGCTCATCTTTCATTGAGAGTTTGATCTTGGCTCAGGATTAACGTTGGCGGCGTGCCTAATACATGCAAGTCGAGTGGGTTTAGACCCACGGCAAACGGGTGAGTAACACGTGGATACTTGCCTCTGACACGGGGATAACTTGCCGAAAGGTGAGATAATACCCGATGGTCTCCGACCTTGCGTCGGAGTAAAGATTTATCGGTCAGAGAGAGGTCTGCGTACTATCAGCTAGTTGGTGGGGTAATGGCCTACCAAGGCGATGACGGGTAGCTGGTCTGAGAGGATAACCAGCCACACTGGGACTGAGACACGGCCCAGACTCCTACGGGAGGCAGCAGTCGGGAATTTTGGACAATGGCCGAAAGGCTGATCCAGCGACGCCGCGTGAGGGATGAAGGCTTTCGGGTTGTAAACCTCTTTTCACTAGGAGGCCCAGATTTTTGTGCGTTAGCACGAAAAAATTACAAATAACAAATTACAAATAACAAACAAATTGCAAATTCCAATTTTCAAAACTTTTTGGGATTTTGGTCATTAGGATTTGTTTGAGATTTGGAGTTTGAGATTTGGGATTTATTTTTGTTCGCTTGCGAATAAAAATCTGGGATACAGTACTAGTGGAATAAGTCACGGCTAACTACGTGCCAGCAGCCGCGGTAATACGTAGGTGGCGAACGTTATCCGGAATCACTGGGCATAAAGAGTTCGTAGGTGTTCTCGTAGGTCTCCGATCAAATACTTGGGCTTAACCCAAGTCCGGTTGGAGAAACCCCGAGAATAGAAGGGTATCGAGGTAAGTGGAATTTGTGGTGTAGCAGTGAAATGCGTTGATATCACAAGGAACACCAATGGCGAAGGCAGCTTACTAGGTACTTCTTGACGCTGAGGAACGAAAGCGTGGGTAGCAAACGGGATTAGATACCCCGGTAGTCCACGCCCTAAACGATGGACACTAGATTTTGGTAGTATCGACCCTATCAGAATCGAAGCAAATGCGTTAAGTGTCCCGCCTGGGAATTACGGCCGCAAGGCTAAAACTCAAAAGAATTGACGGGGACCCGCACAAGCGGTGGAGCATGAGGTTTAATTCGATGCTAACCGAAGAACCTTACCCAGACTTGACATCCAGCTGCAAGCTCTAGAAATAGAGCCGCCTCCGAGGGTGCTGGACAGGTGCTGCATGGTTGTCGTCAGCTCGTGTCGTGAGATGTTTGGTTAAGTCCATCAACGAGCGCAACCCTCATCTTGTGTTGTATTTTTCACAAGAGACTGCCCTGGTTAACAGGGAGGAAGGTGGGGATGACGTCAAATCCGCATGGCCCTTACGTCTGGGGCTACACTCGTGCTACAATGGGGAGTACAATGGGTTGCCAAAGCGCAAGCTGGAGCTAATCCCACCAAAGCTTCTCATAGTTCGGATTGTCGGCTGAAACTCGCCGGCATGAAGCTGGAATCGCTAGTAAACGCGTATCAGCTATGGCGCGTTGAATACGTTCTCGGGTCTTGTACACACCGCCCGTCACGTCATGAAAGCCGGGGGTACCCGAAAACCCACACCTTTGAGTTTAAACTCAAAGGAAATCACAAATTACAAAACACAAATAACAAACAAATTTCAAATTCCAATAATCAAAAGTTAAACTTTTTGAGATTTGGAACATTGTATATTGTTTGTAATTTGGTGCTTGAGATTTGAAAATTTTCTTTGCGAGTTTACGAGCAAAGGTGTGGGTCTAAGGTAAAACCGGTGATTGGGACGAAGTCGTAACAAGGTATCCGTACGGGAACGTGCGGATGGATCACCTCCTTTCTAAGGAGAAAGGCCAGTGCGTAGCACTGGAAATGACAAATTACAAAATCCAAATTACAAACAAATTCTAAATCTCAAATTTCAAAAAATTGAATATTGTGATTTTGGCAATTGAATATTGTTTGTGGTTTGGTGCTTGAAATTTGATGTTTCCACTGCTGCGCAGTGGCTCTAGGTCGTCTTTGACTTTGTTGTCAAAGACACGCGTTTCTTACCATTTTTCAGTTTTTAAGGGATTTTGAAAAAAAGAAATTGAATGAAATAGGACGGCTTGGCGTATGCCAGGCCGTCATTCAGTTCCAAGCAATATTCCTTGAAGAATAGTTTTTTTTAGGGTAAAATTGGTTTTATTGTGGGCCCTTAGTCTAGTGGTCCGACGCTAACGGTCGGACTCCGACAGCTCTACGAGCTCGTCGGAGTAGAACACTTTTTTAAAATTCTATGATGAACGGTGTTTATGTCCTACAAAGTATTAAAAATAAAAGATATTATATTGGCAGTACTGACAATATAGAAAGGAGAATGAAGCAACATAATTCAGGATATGTTTCTTCTACTAAGAATATAATGCCACTGAAGTTGGTGCTTTTTCAAAAATGTGACACTCTTGCTGATGCTAGAAAATTAGAGAGAAAGATTAAGAATTTCAAAAGAAGGGATTTCATTGAGAAAATGATTAAAGACGGAAGAATTATTGTGGGCCCTTAGTCTAGTGGTAGAACACCTCGTTTGCACCGAGGAGGTAGCGGTTCGATTCCGCTAGGGTCCATTTTTCTGGAAATTGCAATGGGTTTTTGGTCGCCGCGGCGGTTTCGGCGACCAAATTGAATGGAATTTTGGCTAAAAAATTGAATTGGCGGTTTTCTAAAATATGGTTCGAGCCGATGTTTTTCAGAAATGTTGTCATTTCTTTTTTATTTTCATTTTTCAGAATTTCATTGGCTTTATTGAGCGACAAAACAAACTCACGAGCCGGTTCGAGCCAAGACGCTCCCTTTTGTTCAAAATCATTTATTTTTTCTATAAGTTCTGATTTTTTCAAAATCAACCTCTCTTTTCTTATTGTGTATTCATTGACCAAAATGATCTCTGCGAGATAGGCGTCAAGTAATTTTTCTAATTGTTTTTCTATTTGTTGCAATTCTATTTTCAGATTTTGAACAAATGATTTTGACTGCTCTTTTGCTTTGATTTCGTCCTGGTTTAATTGTTCCAAAATCCACCCTGTATCTTGGCTCGACAAAGAAACTTTTTGAAGAAATGATTTCATTTGATTTTCTAGATCTTCTTCTCGAAGATAGTGCTTTTCTGGGCATGGTCCCATTTTCTTTGTGCATCTGTAATAGTTGTGCCCCTTTTGAATCTCTGCTGTGATAGAAGCACCGCAAGAAGCGCATTTCATGAGCCCCAGAAAAGCAAAGTTGTTTTTTCTGACTTCCTGTACTTTTCCTCTTTTGCTCATCACTTCCTGACATTTTTCAAAAAGTTTCTTTGAGATTAATGGCTCGTGAGTTGCCTCATGAATTTCACCTTTGTATTTCATAAGTCCAACATAGAAAATATTTTGAAGTATACTCTGGACTTGAGAAATACAGGTGTTTTGCTCTAAATTGCTTTTGAGGTTTATTTTATTGCACCACTTGGCTATCTCTTTGAGGGTATAGTCTCCGGTACTATACATTTCAAAAAGCTTTCTTATTTTTGGGGTTTTTTCTGGGTCAACATCAATGCCCCTTGTTTTAGGATTGTTGAGATAGCCGATTGGCGTTTTGCATGGCCAGACACCATTTCTGATTTTCTGCCTTAGTCCTCGGGTGACATTTTCTCGAAGATTATCAACATAATATTTGCTCTGGCCAAAAGCAATTTGGAGCATGAATAATCCCTGCGGAGTAGGCTCAAACCAAAAGGTAGGGAACTTCATGGCTTTGATAATTCCACGATCTACCATGTGGATTACCTTGCCACCATCGACAGAATTTCTGGCAAGGCGGTCTGGATGCCATGAAATAATCCCTTCCGCTTTTCCTGATTCTAGAAATGACAACATTTCAGCGAATTTCATTCGACCAGGTTCTTTGGCAGTTTTTGCCTCTTGGAAAGAGGCTACAATTTCAAGTCTCTCCTTGGCGGCAAATTCTTTGAGCTCAGTAATCTGAGCTTCAATAGAGAGAATCTGACGATCATCTTCCTCAGTAGATTTACGAGCATAGATAATGTATTTCATTTTTACCTCCTTGCCCCGAACAGAGTTGGGGGACTTTTTTCTTAATAATAATTAAAAATTTTCTTTCAATAATTTTAGAAAACCACCAATTCAATTTTTTAGCCAAAATTCCATTCAATTTGGTCGCCGAAACCGCCGCGGCGACCAAAAACCCATTGCAATTTCCAGAAAAATGGAGTATTTTGAAAATAATCCGAACTCATTTCGCCGCCGAAGGCGGCGAGTAATCCCCCCAAAAAAATCCAGAATTCAGAAATTCGGAGCGGCTTCGCCGCGATCTTTAGAAAAACTGCCAAAGAACCTGGGAAAAACAATCGGCTCGAATCCATATTGAAAGAAAATTTTTAATTATTATGAGAAATCCTAACGGATTTCTTTTTGTTTTAGGGTTTGGCTTATCTTAGCCAAAAAAAGTGTTGACAATCATCAAAAAATGTGCTATTATGACAATGTATTTGAAATCGCATTTTAACAGTTTACAACCGGTTGCGAATCCGTGAAAAAATCGCAAAAATCCAATTGTCCAAGGAGGACGATATGAAAAGAATGTTTCTGGCTGTTATGGTCGTAATACTTGCGTTCGCTGTAATGGCGAAAGCAGAAGAGCCGGTTTTCAAAATCAAAATCGGTTCTGTGGTTCTCGAGAAAGACGGAAGCTACTGGCTTCGCGAAAAAGATGGCTGGGCGTCTTTCACAGAAGAGGGGTTTCGCCAAGGCTCTTTCATCGGCAGTTCGTTCGATGAAGACGGCTCCGACTTACTTGATAATGACGGTGCCACGCTTTTCGCGGACGGATACGGTGAGGCGAAACGGCTGGAAAACAGCGACTTTCGCAACCATCTGCCCGGGATGTCGGTGCCGACTGTGGCATCCTACGAGAGGGAAGTCAAGGAAGACGGAGAGTTTCAGGGTTTAGGAGAGCTACGGCTAATCCTGCGAGCCATGAAAAATGGCATGTTCGATCTTGACATGGACGAATTTCTACAGGATGGACGACTCGACTCTCTCGAGCTCTACGACTTCATCCGCCATTACTGCACGGGACCCGAGATGAGCTGTGCCATTGATTACCAAACCTCAGAAGAGAAATATCTTGTGAGCGAAATCCTTAGATTCGCAACCGAAAGGGACTTCGCTTTCTCAAGTCATCTGGGGCAGCACTACGAGTTCGCCATTTTTCCCGAGACCAGCGCTCGCTATTTGAGCAAACTGACCGCAATCATCGTGGCCCAGACGAAAGCCAACAGGAACGTGAAGATACCTGCCGACAAGACATTTTACATCAACGGCAGCAAGGTGGGTGAGAAAAACGATCATGATCACATGAAGGTTGATGCCGGTCGTTGCGGATGCTCATCCTCGTCGTGCGAAACCGAAGTTACGGGCGACATCAAATGGGTTCAGCAGATCATCGACTATCTCGAGGAGTCGATGCCGGCAGAGACGCAAATGCTGTTAAGGGATCAGTACTCGAGAATGAATATACCGTTCATGATCAGCGTCGGCAACATTGAGGTCTCGCTGTACTACTACGACGATCGTGGCATACTTTACCAAATCGAGGTTTCAAAGGACACTCGATAATATCGGACACAAAGTTCGTCATTCGTAATTCCGCTCTAGAAGCTTAGGGCGGAATTTTTATTTCCAAAGAATTTGTCGCCAATATGAAATATTTTTCAATTTTTCTAAATTAGGTTCAAGTTTCTATTGCAACATTATGGTAACATACTGGTTATCATAATT
>CAYHEQ010000043.1:0-7105 GCA_964355795.1 uncultured Candidatus Saccharibacteria bacterium | reverse complement strand
AAAAAATTCAATTTTATTAATTACAGAAAATGCGGTTTTCTTAACAGAAAACAAACAGAAAAGCAGACTTCACATAACTAACTATATCTCGTCAACTACTTTTTTTAATACTCTGTTCTCAATGTAGGGTGTTCCTCTCTTCCAGACAGCAAAGATAACATGGGTCATTTTATGCATGGTAGCTACGAGAGCTACTCGGTAGGGTTTGCCTTCTGATCTTTTCTTCTGAAAGAAGGATTGGAAGATATTGGGGTAGAGGACTGCTACGGTAGTAGCATTGAAGAGTCTGGTTCGTAGGATTTTATTTCCTCTTTTGGTAATGTGTCCTTTTCCCTTGATGCTGGTACCGCTCTCATGTGTTCTGGGGTCTATTCCTATGTAAGCGGTTAGTTGCTTTGAATGTTTGAATCTGTTGATGTCTCCTACCTCAGAGATGAAACTGACTGCTGTGATGGGACCAACCCCGGGGATGGATTGAAGAAGCTTCTGGGTTTGGGGGTTATGCTGTTTTAATTCTTTTTCAAGTAGTTTAATCTTTTCTTCTAGGAATTGGGATAGTTCTTGATTAACTGAAGTGATTTTGTTTTTAATGTACTCTTCTTTGTAGGAGATGTCTTGTTGTTTAATATTGAAGGTTCTCTTGGTGGAAGATAGAAAGTCGCGCTGACGGACGAGGTTCTTGAGGATTAATGAGTTGGGTGTTTCATGGAATTGGTAGCCATCTCCTTTTGTGAGGCAATAGCGGATCAGGTGGGCGTCTTTCTTATCGTTTTTAACACGTCTGATGCTGGTTTGGTTCTGGTTCTTGGTAATTAAGGGGTTGATTACTTTAATCGTGTAGTTTTTGTTGGAGCAGAGAAGACTAAGGGGAAGATGGTAGGCTCCGGTTGATTCTACTCCGATGGTTGTTTCCTCTTTGGAGTATTTGTTCTTGGATAGGTATTTGAGGAATATACCTATTCCCTGATGATCATTATTGAATTTAATCGAGTCTCCATTTTCAGTGAAACAGGCATAGAAATCCCTTTTGCTAATGTCAACGCCAATATATTGTTGCATATGTTTAATTATTTAGCTAATATTAGATGAGAAAGTGCAAAGAGAAAGAAAAGAGAAAAGAAAGAGAAAGGTGAGGGTTCAGCATTCGTCTTCTTGGTTAATACGATAGCAGGTTCGTTTGTTATGCGGGGCATAATCCCCAACTAACTTATTCGCTAATTAAGGTATTTTAAAGAAGACTACATGTTATGCGACGAGGCTAAAACCTCAACACAGCGTGCGTAGCTCTCACCTTTAAAAGTATACTAGATTTTTAAGGATATTTCATGTTGATGCTTAGGGGTATGATATACGAACACATAGTATCTGGTTCGCTTCGGGCTCTCGCTCTCCCATATCTTTGCCTTTCTTTTATATTTAAGTTAATATGTAAGAAAGTCAAAGACATCAGATACTATGAGACATTATGTGAAATATGCTTTTCTTTTTGGGGCTAATACCCCCGCATTTCTATAAATAATAAAATTGAATTTTTTTATATTTTAGAGGGGGGGGTTAAGAGGTTATTTTCGCAGTTGGGCTGCGAAAATTTATTAATATAAGGGGAAGAAAAGTGGTATTTAAAAATACGATTTTTTGTTAAAATGTTTTTATGGATACAACTATATTTGAACAAATCAAGAAGATTAATGAATATGGGCAAGAATATTGGAGTGCTCGAGATTTATATAAGATACTTGGCTATACAGAATATGGCAAGTTTTTACCTGCCATTGAGCGTGCTAAAAAGGCTTGTGAAACCAGTGGAAATCCGATCAAGGATCATTTCGCCGGCGTGAGCGAAATGATAAAAATAGCTACAGGAACCCCAAAAGAAGCTTTGAGAGAAGTTGACGACTACCGACTCTCTCGCTATGCTTGTTATTTGATTGCGCAAAACGGCGACCCACGAAAAGAAGAGATTGCTCTAGCTCAAACATATTTTGCTGTTCAAACACGAAGACAGGAAATGCAACAACTCTTGGAAGAAGACAGTAAAAGACTGGAATTACGAGAAGATATCAAAGACAAGAATCGTAGATTATTCGGCATTGCAAAATCTATTGGTGTATCCGATTATGCAAACTTTCAAGACGCAGGTTATATGGGGTTATATGGCGGATTGCGTCAAAAAGATATTAAAGTTAAGAAAAAATTAAAAGAGAAAGATAATATCTTGGACCATATGGGAAGCGAAGAATTAGTAGCAAATGCTTTCCGTGCTTCTCAAACTGCAGCGAAAATCAAAAGAGAAAACATATTCAACCAACACTCGGCTGGCCTTGCTCATCATGAAGTCGGCAAAGCAATTCGAAAAGCAATTGCCGAGCTTGGTGGTACAATGCCTGAAAAATTACCAACACCCGACCATATCAAAGAATCAAAGAAAAGGATAAAAACTAGTTTGAAAAAACTAAAATAAAAAAACCAGAACGAGTCTGGTAGTATCCGTCTGCGGTTTGAAGAATTGACCGCGGGAGAGCCGAAGTCATCATTCTCTGCCAATCCTCCGACAAATTCTCCACCCTCACCCAAAACCCCAAAAAGACCGTTCGTGTACCAGACCGGTTGATTAATTTTGTAAAATAGTTTACAAAGACGAACTTTTGTTATATACTTGTTATTGTTGTGTGCAAAAGTTTTGGACGTTACCCGTCTGCACTTAACCTCTTGGCGAAATACCTGCCCGCATTGCTATGCAAAGCATTGCAGACGGGGGTGATTATTCCTCTTCGCCAAATAGGTTGCGTTACGACGGGTGGCACAGGACTATTTTATTATTAAATTATTGTGTGCCATGGCAGAACCGAAAAAGAAAAAAAGCAAATCCACTACCAGAATTCGCAGACGACAAAATCAGAAAGTAAAACTTTCTGGAATTGCTGTTTGCCCCAAATGCAAGTCTCCTACTATCCCCCATCAAGTATGCAGAGTTTGTGGCACATATCGGGGCAGACAAGTCATTCCGGCTAAGAAAATAAAAAAGTAAGAAATTAAGAAACCTCTGATAAACAAAATAATACCCGAGGCGAGGCCTCCCTCCAGAGGCGGGCAGGCAAAAACTTCCCCGAGGCGAGGCCTCAAAAATTTGTTTATCAGAGGTTCCCCAAAGAAATAGGCGCTATGCTTTGGACAGAAATTATTAACCTTGATTCTTCTATCCACTAATTTTTTATTTTTTTATTTTTTTAGCCCATGCCGTACCTCTCCATTCGTCATCAATCGCGTATCATCGTTCTCCAGTCTCTCTATGAGTGGGATTTTGACGATGCTAAAAATCTGGAAGAAATAATGGAACGCAACACTCAAACCTCTGGCTACAAAGTGGACGCAGAGTTTTGCCAGAAAATGATCAAAGGCATCAAAGAAAAGAGTGAGGGAATAGACGGTTATATCCGAAAAACCGCTCCCGAATGGCCCATTGAACAAATTGCGGCTATTGACCGGGCTGTTCTGCGGATCGGCATCTTTGAGCTGATTTTTGACCAAGAAGTGCCACCCAAGGCCGTTATTAACGAAGCGGTGGAGCTGGGCAAGACATTTGGCGGGGAAAATAGCGGGAAATTCATCAATGGCGTCCTGGGCACGATTTATCGCGCTAGCTCTCGCTATGAGACGGAAGACACCATTATTTCCGCCGGTGGCATCGTCTATCGCGTAGAAGACGGCATCACCTATTTTTTGGCGGTCAGGAATATGCACAACAAATGGACCTTTCCCAAGGGCAAGGTGGAAGAAGAGGAAACTTGGCAGGAAGCGGCCAAAAGAGAGATTGAAGAAGAAACCGGCGTCAAAGATCTGGATATAGTCAGTGAAGTCGGCGAAATCAAATTCACCGACAAATCCGACACGAGCCCGATCAAAAAAAATGTCCACTTTTATTTGGCCAGAACCACCCAGAAAGACATTACTGCCAAAAATGACGCCCATACCGATTCTGTGGCCTGGATGACCGAAGAAGAATTGCGCCAAAAGCTGGATTATCCCAATCTGATAAATTTGTTGGACAAGGCGAAAGAGATGATGGCAGAAGGCAAATAATTTTCAATTTTACAATTTTCAATTTTCATTAAATTTTCAATGGCTTAATGTTTAAGGAACCTCTGATAAATAATGTCTTGGTTAAAAAATTAATTAATTTAGACATTGATTGAAAATTGCAAAATTAAAAATTGAAAATTTTATAACTAAACGTTGCTCAATGTAGCGGTTCATCTAGAACGGCCACACTGACTAGCGAGGAAAGGATGAAAAATGGAAGCAAATCTAAAAGGTATTGAGAAAAAAATAGGCGTTACTTTCAAAAACAAAGATCTCTTGCAACAGGCCTTCGTGCATCGTTCGTATCTGAACGAGAACAAGAGTTTTCATTTGGAGCACAATGAAAGACTGGAATTCCTTGGCGACGCCTGTTTGGAGCTAATTGTTACTGATTATTTGTATAGCAATTTCCCCAATCCCGAAGGCGAGCTGACGAACTGGCGGGCGGCGTTGGTGCGGGGCGCGATGATTTCGCAAATCGCCAAGAAATTAGGCTACGAAGACTATCTCCTGCTCTCCCGCGGTGAGGCCAAATCCACTGGCAGAGCTCGTGAATTAATCTTGGCTAATACTTTTGAGGCCGTGCTAGGCGCGGTTTATCTGGATAGGGGTTACAAATCCGCGGACAAATTGGTGAAGAAATTCCTCATCCCCCGCCTACCCGAGATTTTGGACAAAAAATTGTATAACGATGCCAAATCAATGTTCCAAGAGATTGTGCAAGAAAAAACAGGGATCACGCCTATCTACAAGCTAGAGCACGAGGAAGGCCCCGATCACGCCAAGGTCTTCACGATGGCGGTTTTTGTGGGCGAAAAGAGGATAACGGAGGGCAAGGGCTATTCCAAGCAAATAGCCGAACAAGAAGCCGCCCAAAAAGCGATAGAAATGTGGGAAGAAACGTTGGAGTAGTCTGTTTCACAGCGGACTTTTGAGATTTCTAGCTATCGTTTATCAGAAGTTCCCTAAGGGGGGCACTATATTATATTTGAGTCCTTTTGAGATTTTTGGCAAAGAAAAAAGTCGCAGGTGAAACCATGTGACTCAACATTTGAAACCTTGGTAATCCATGAGCTTATGGACCACTGAATGGTCGCGATAATTTTCTTAGCGTCTGTTATTGGCCAAGAACCGCCAGGACCCTCGTGATGAAGCGGACATCCCATTGCCTTGATATCTGGATATGCAGGGCAGACGCAATCGAATTGAAGCTTGAGATGACCGATGGAAAAAACAACTTGTTTTTCAAAAGGATTACCAGTCTTGGCTACAAGCTTACGGCCAAGCGGAGCCAATATTCTTTCTGCGAAAGTCATCGTTGACCACCTCCTTTTTTTGATTGGTTTCCGATTCTAAAGTAAGATTACCAAATAATCACAAAAAAGTCAAAGAAACATCCCAAAAGAGCTCGTAAATAGAGACGAAGTTTGTTTTTTGAAACTCATGGGAGTACTCTTTAGTAAAATAAAAACCGCTCTTTGAGAGGCATTAACACCACTCAATATCCCTCCAGATCCACTGGATGAGCTTTTTTAGAGTTTTATTTTTATCGGACGCGCGATACAATAGCTTCATGATTGATGCTCTCGACCAAAATAATCAGATTGCTATATTCAGAGGCAAAACAGTTCGCAAAACCATATATCAAAAAGAATGGTGGTTTTCGGTTGTGGATATCTGCGGGATCCTCACGGACAGTACTGACGCTGGGGCATACTGGAGAAAACTAAAACAAAGGTTGCTAGATGAAGGGAGTGAAGTCGTGACATTTTGTCACGGGTTGAAATTGCTGGCTCCAGATAGCAAAATGCGCGAAACCGATTGTGCCAACACAGAGGGTATTTTTCGCATCATCCAATCGATTCCCTCTCCAAAAGCTGAACCCTTTAAGAGATGGTTGGCCAAAGTTGGCTATGAGAGAATACAAGAGATTGAAGACCCAGAGTTGGCAACAAAGAGAACAAGAATACTATACAAACTAAAAGGTTATCCTAATGACTGGATTGAAAAAAGAATGCGAGGGATTGCCGTCCGCGAGGAGCTAACAGACGAATGGAAAAACAGAGGCGCAGAAAACCAAAAAGATTATGAGATCCTGACGGCCGAGATATCCAAAGCGACTTTTGGCGTAATACCATCCGATTACAAAAAGTTGAAGGGCCTGAAACGAGAAAATCTTCGCGACCACATGAATGACCTTGAGCTAATTTTGACTATGCTCGGAGAAAGGACGACAACCGAGATCCATCGAGCTCGTGACTCTCGAGATCTTCCTAGGCTCAAAGACGATGCCAGAGAAGGAGGCCAGATAGCGGGAACAGCAAGAAAACAAATTGAGAGAAAAACTGGGAAGTCAATTGTTTCAAAAGAAAATTTCTTGCAAGATAAAGAGAGAAAACCGATAGACCGAGAGCGGTAAAAACCGTCGCTAAATCGGCGAGCAGTTTTTATTTCCACTGAATGTTTTTCCAAACCCATTGAATCAGCTTTTTCGTTTCGCCAAAGCGGTCGTAAGAGCCGAGAACAACAGTGATTATTTGGTCGCCATCTTCGTTTTGCGCCACGGTCATGAGACATTCTCCAGCTAACGGAGTGGAGCCGGTTTTGAGCCCCAAGATATCGAGATCCTTGTCTTTCAATAGTTCATTGGTGGTTTGCAGGGTATGCACCGTCTTGCCGTCGGCAGAAGCTATTTTCCTAGACTTGATTTTCACCGTTTCACTGATAAAATCATTTTTCATCGCGTAATTGGCCAGTAGCGCCAAGTCAAAGGCCGTAGAGTAATTGTCGTAGGTATCCAACCCCATAGAATTAGTGAATTTCGTGCTGTTCATCCCTATCTCTTTGGCCTTGTCATTCATTAGTCGCGAAAATGGAATTTTCGTCTTGTCAGCGATATATTCAGCGACGGCTTGCGCCGCGTCATTGTCAGAATTGATTAAGACGCCGTTCAAAATCCCTTCCAGAGAGATTTTTTCTCCCCAATAAAGCCCCATTTTGGCTGGAGGGAGGCTGTCGTAATTGC
>CAYHEQ010000042.1:0-7174 GCA_964355795.1 uncultured Candidatus Saccharibacteria bacterium | reverse complement strand
ATAGTCTATTAGCATCATTCGTAAATTCGCATGCATTCGTAGATTAGCATTACATTTTATGGAAAAATCATCGCCAAACATCCCGCCTCGGACACCCATTACTCCTGTCTTGCCAACAGGCGCGGTGGACGCTATTCGCCCCAAAGTTCTGCCCAATCTTGGCAGTGAAAATATTTCTAAACCCTCTAATTTGGACAAAATGATGACCTTTCCAGCGCAAAACAAGATTAACGCTTCCACCGAGACAGCCAAAAAACCAGAAAAAAAAGCTGGTTGGTCGCTCTTTGGACCAAAACTTACGCCCGAAGCAATAGCGAAGAAAAAAGAAGAAGAACGGCAAAAGCGAGAGCAAGAAAAAAGAGAAAAAGAGGCGCAAAAAACTTACGAAAAGGGTTTGACGTCAGTAATGGACTTGATTTCCCCTGCCTCTGTTCAAATAGCTCCGACCCATCTCATGCTCAACGATTTATACGTGAGAACGCTTTTTGTTTTCAATTATCCGCGCTACTTATTTCCCAACTGGCTTTCGCCCATGATTAATATGGACGTGATGATGGATATGGGGATTTTCGTCTATCCTTTGGAGTCCCGAGGAGTCTTGGAGGGTTTGCGCAAGAGGTCAGGGCAAGTAGAGTCGGCTTTGGGTATTGAGGCGCAAAAAGGTCTGGTGCGCAATCCAGAACTAGAAACCGCTCTGGGCGATATTGAGGAATTGCGCGACCGTATCTCTCGGGGCGAGGAGAAGCTTTTTCACTTCTGCCTTTACTTCACGATTTACGCCAAGACTTTGGATGACTTGGATTTGACAACAAGAAATATTGAAACTCAATTAGGCGGCATTTTGGTCTATACTAAGAGAGCAACTTTCCAGACTTCGCAAGGTTTCAAGTCCACTATTCCTTTGGCCACAGACTTGTTGGACATTCGTCGCAATATGAATACGGGCGCGCTTTCCACCGTCTTCCCCTTCACTTCTATGAGCTTGACTCGCGATGAGGGTATTATGTATGGCATCAATCGGCATAATCGGTCGCTCATCATCTTTGACCGCTTTTCTTTGGAAAATATGAATTCGGTCGTTTTCGCCAAGGCGGGCGGTGGCAAATCTTACGCGGTGAAACTGGAGGCCTTGCGTTATATGATGTTTGGCGTGGACATCATCGTCATTGATCCAGAGGATGAATATCAAAATCTTTGCCGAATAGTCGGAGGCTCGTATCTTAATATCAGTTTAGGTTCGGACAAACGTATTAATCCTTTTGATATTTCTCCCCTGCCCGATGACGCTACCGAGGAGCAAGGCGAAGACACTTTGCGGACGGCTATTATTACCATCAAAGGTCTGCTCAATCTGATGTTGGGCAAATTGAGTATGGAAGAAGACGCGCTGACCGATAGAGCTATCGCGCAAAGCTATACCGACAAAGGCATTACCAAAAATCCGGCTACGCAAAAAAATGCGTCGCCCTTGATGGCCGATCTTTTGGGAATATTTCGGAAAACTACTGGAGCAGAATCTCTAGCCATTCGTTTAGACAAATATGTGACGGGCACTTTTGCCGGTATTTTCAACAAACCGACCAATATCAATCTGGATACTGGTTTTGTAGTTTTTAATATTCGCGATATGGAAACGGCTCTGCGTCCGGTAGCGATGTATATGGTTTTGAATTATATCTGGGCCAAAATCAGAGCCGAGAAAAGAAAGCGTATTTTGATTGTGGACGAAGCGTGGATTATGATGGAGAACGAAGACGCGGCCAAATTTCTCTTTGCCATCGCCAAAAGAGCGAGAAAATATCTTTTGGGACTAACTACTATTACGCAAGATATTGAAGATTTCTTGCGCTCGCCTTACGGCAAGGCGATTGTTACCAACTCGTCTTTACAATTACTCTTGAAGCAGTCCCCGGCCTCCATAGAGGTGGTCGGCGAGACTTTTCATCTGACGGAGGGAGAAAAGTCGCTCCTTCTGGAAGCGCGGGTAGGAGAAGGACTTTTCTTCGCCGGTTTGAATCATGTGGCTATCAAAGTGCAAGCTTCTTACGCCGAAGCCCAAGTCGTCAGCACTTCGCAAAAGAAAACTTCTGATATTGAACAAGCCAAGGTGTGAGTGTAGAAAAAGATTGGTTGCGCCGTCCCTATTTGAAGTAGGGACGGTTTTGTGTTAAAATGCTTGCAATACTAATTTTCCTCTAATGGCCGACGAAGAACTAATCCAATACATCAAGGAACATAAGGGAATATATGGCCTCACCAAGCTGAAAAAAGGCTTGGCTGATCAGGGTGTCGCAGAAGACGACATTGAGGAGGCCCTGGAACTAATTGAAGACGAAGAGAGCGTCAAAGCGCAGAGAATTTACGAAGAAGAGGTAGAGTTAGACCAAAAAACCGAAAGCAAAGAAGACCTTGCCGGTTTTGGCAAAAGGAAAAGAATTGCCAAAGAAGTGGCGGTCTATGGTCGCAAAGCGGATACCATATTGCACGCTTTGTTGAAGGCGCTCAAAGTGCCCTCTAATGATCGAGATTTTTACCGCGCTGTCTTGGCTTCTGGTGCTTTAGTTTTTGTGATGATGGGTATTGTGATCGCCCTCTTCCAGTTTTTTGGCGCGCGGTTCGCGCTTTCTCGGATAGTGGCCGACATTTCTATCATGGGAACGCTCTCTGTTTTACCGGATATTTTGGTTTTGGACACTTCCAAGGTAGCTCTCTCGGTGGTTTACGGCGCTTTTTGGGGGGCGATACTTAATTTCGTTTTTATTAGATACGGGCTGAAGTGGTGGCCTTTCAAAATGTGGCACCAACCATTCAAGAAATTTTTTGCTTTTTACCTTTTGATTCATTTATTTTTTGGCATAATAATTAATGGCCTGTTGGTATCTTTCAAGGGCGTTTTCCTTGTCGGTTACCTCATTATCGCTATCGGGATGGCCTTGGCTTCCTATATGGGCGCTACTTTTTTCCTCCAAGCGGTAGAAAAAAACCACGAAGAAAAATTGAAAGAAGTAGTGAGAAAAAGTTGGTAGAGGCGTTGAAGACATAAAATGTGCGCGAAAAATTAAGCAACCAAATTCAATTCGAGTAATTTGAGTTAATTTGCGAAAATTCGCGTACGAAACACAAAAATCAAAACATCCTGCGGGGGTATTGGTTTTTTTATTTTAAAAAAGCTAAGATGTAAGAAATCAGAGCGTTGCTGATGCTTTGGCCAACAGGAGTAAAGAGGTTTGACCTTGGAGAAGTTTTGAAGCTAAGGTCAAACCTCGGACGAGAAACCATAGTGAAAGAAGTTTAGTGGCTGGATGACTCTTCCTTCTGGCGAAAGACCTTCTCCCTGATCCGAGGTTCGACCTTGGGACTTCTCTTAAGGTCGAACCTCTTGTCAGAGACATTGATTAAAGCATAAACAACGCTCGCAAAACTAACAGCTAAGATGTAAATATGAAAGGCCATGAAAGTTTGATGAGAGGTTTTTTGCCAAAGTTTGCCCTGATGTTCTCGCGCTGGGTAGCTTCTTTGGTGGCGCCAGTTTGGTATCGCTATCCATCCAAAAATCTGGTAGTGCTTGGCGTCTTGGGTTCTTCTGGCAAAACTTCCATGGTCAACGCTATCCACCAGATGTTGCAAGTAGGGGGCATTAGGTCGGGGCTCGTCACTTCAGCCAATTTCAAGATCGGCAATCGTGAATGGACGACGAATAAAAAATTAGGCGCTTTTGGTCTCAATAAGAGACTGAAGCAAATGGTCAAAAGCGATTGCAAAGTGGCCGTTCTGGCTGTTTCTTCTGCCGATATTTTCTTTCATCGGACTCGAGGTATAGTCTTTGATATTCTAGTTTTTGCTAACCAATCTTCAGAGCAGAAAGCCTATTTATTAAAATTAGAGCAGAAGCTTTTTGCCAGACTTGGCCAATCTCCCCGTAAAAAAATAGCTTTTCCTACCAGCTGTTTATCCAAGAAAACTTTGGTGGCCAATCTGGATGATATGAATGCCGACAGCTTTTTGAAATTTTCAGCCGACCAAAAAATAGGTTTTTCTACCAAGGGCGCAGCCTCTCTTTTTGCTGAAGAAACGATTTTGGCCCAAGAGATTACGCAAAGTCGAGAAGGGATAGATTTCGTTGTGGAGGCGGGCAATGATCGCGCGCGCGTCCATTCTATGCTCCTCGGAGTGGCCAATGTTCACAATCTTTTGGCTGCGGCTACCATCGGTCGTTTGAGTAATTTTTCTATTGAAAGTATCGTCAAAGCGCTGGAAGGTTTCGGTGGCGTAGCGGGGAGAATGGAGCGAATTCCTTCTAAAAAAGGCTATAATGTCGTCATTGACTGCGCTACTACTCCCGATGCCTTGCGATTGCTTTATAGCGCTTTGCGTTCGCTTTATAATGGCAAAATCATCGCTGTTTTCGGCGCTAGTGGCGAGCGTGGACAAACTAAAAGAGCCCCCATGGGGCAGATAGTCGCGGGTTACGCAGATTACGCTATTATCGCTAACGAAAATCCTTACGGTGAAGATCCGCATGAAATAGCGCGCGACATTGCCGAAGGTTTCAAGGAAAATGACAAAGTCGAGGGCAAGGACTTCGAAGTGATTATCAATCGTGAACACGCGATCGAAAAGGCCCTACTGATGGCTACTGGCGAGAACGATGTGGTGGTCATTACCGGCAAGGGCTCGGAAGTCGGGATGAATATCGGTGGCAAAATAATCCCCTTCAACGACCGCGAGACGGTGCTGAAGTATCTGAAATAAAGTCCCACGGGCTTTAAGCTCATAGATGGCTATACTATAATTCTACATCTATCATGCAACGGGAATCTAGGTCGGCATAATAACTGACAGCTCTTCTTGCTTCTATTGTCAGGCAAGGTTTGTGCTTAATAACGTTAAGACAAAATAGAAGGCGATTGATATTAAGATTTGAATGGCAATGGTCATAGCTTTAGTTTCATTGACAAAAATAGATTGCGAAGTTTATGGGCTAAGATATGTAATCTCATGCATTATACCATTTTTTAACATAGTCTCACAATAGACGTTTTATGAGACTATGACTTTTTATGGTCTCACGCATGATAGCAAACGTATCTTGTATGATTATTTTACTATATCTAGCAATTTATTAAAGAAATACAGTTTATTCTTTCTTTTTCTGTTTGATGAAATAACACCGTTTTTCTCTAGTATTCCTATATATCTAAAGGCACTTGCTTTTGGTATTTTTGAAAACTTAATAAAATCTTGGCTTTGGAAAATAGGCATCACAAAAAGCGCATCAAGAATTTTAATACCGAATTGTGATTTGGTTAGCTCAGTGATTCTTTGTTTCTTATGTTCATACAAAGCCATAATCTTTCTGGCTTTTGTGATATTTTCTTTTGATTGCTCAATGACTGCTTGTAGAAAGAATGCAACCCATCCGTCCCAATTCTGATTTTTTGAGATTTCAAGTAACGCCCTATAATATTCATCCCTGTGTGATTCGAAGTATTCACTTAAATAGAATGATGGGTAAGTAATAGTTTTCTTGAAATATAAAAATAGGGGAAGCAACATTCTTCCGACTCTTCCGTTTCCGTCCATGAACGGATGGATCATTTCAAATTGAGCATGTACTATTGCAAGCTGAACCAGAACATCTTTATCGTCGTCATGAATATATTTTTCAAGATTAGAAATTAGGTCATTTATTTTTTCCGCTGTTGGCGGCACATATGTTGCTTGTTCAATAGTTGCGCCGGGTTTTCCAATATAAACCTGTTGTCTTCTAAAATTACCCCTATCCTTGTTTTCGCCTCTTACGCCTTGTAGTAAGACTTCGTGAGCTTTTCTGATGACGCGACTCGAAAGTGAATATTTATCCATTTCGGTAATCGCGCTTTGCAGAGCTTCGCGATAATTAATGACTTCTTGAATATCTTCGTATTTCTTAGTTTCTTTTTGCGGGTTAGCTTCAAATTCCAATACTTCTTTCAATGTTGCTTGCGTTCCTTCGATACGCGAAGATAAAACCGCTTCGTTTGTGGTTAAGGGACTCAAAAGAACAGATGGATTTGGGATTGTTTGCAATAGGCCGTCAAATCTGGTAATTTCTGCATTTGCTTTCCCTATCAAATGCACGAACGATTCCCACTTCAAGTCTGTTATTGGTAGATTTTTAGGCGTGTAACTATCTCTCATCTTTTTGTAATTATTTCTTACATTGTATCAAAAAATATCTATTTATAATAGCGTTTTCGGAGCGAAGCGGAGAAAACTATAATATACCCCTAACAATAATGTAAAATCCTGTTTTGTCTCCCTGAATTTAAAAGCGAATCAAGAAAATAATTTAATAGAAATACATGTCGCCTAATGTCTCATAGTATCTGATGTCCCGAGTAATCTCGGGATATGGACGCAGGTTTCGTTAGAAACCGTAGTCAGATACTCGGTGTTATCGGAATGTAATCAAAAAGTTTTTATTTTGCGATAGCAAAATTTATTTGGGGCTATTTTTATTTCCAATTTCCTTGATTGATTCTTCAAATGCATTCCTGATTATCTTTTCTAGCTCCTTGTAGTTTCCGTTATCAGCGCTTTGCATCGCCTTGATATATTTCCTTCTTCCCAATGTAGTTTCTACTTTTAACTCAATTGGTGGCAGGTTTAGGTTGATAAGAATAATATTGTTTAATAATCTTCCGATTCTGCCGTTATAATCTTGAAATGGATGAATCCATAAGAATCTATGGTGCGACCATGCGAGCAATGAAACGAGTTTGTCGATAAAGTCTTTATCGTCAATGTTTGGCAGGTGTTTTAGTCTGGCCTTCAAATCTTCTAAAAAATCAGCCATCAGTTGTGGGATAAGATAAGGTTTTGGGGGAGTATGGCGGGAAACAGCAACTTCAATCTTGCGGAACCTGCCGCCGTATTCTGGGAATATCCATTTGAAACCGATTTCGTGTAGCTTCTGAATAAAATCAGAAGTGATTGTAGTCTTGCCTTTTGAAAACTTCCCCATAACAAAATCCCACGCTCTTTTTATTCCTTCAATTTCTAAGGGAATTAATTTTGACCGTGGGATTATACCAAATGCTGTTTCTTTGTAACTGGTTTCGCCAATTTTCTTTTTCATTAAGTTTTTAATGCTAATTTTCTTAAAACTTTGTTAACTGTTCGCATACTAGTG
>CAYHEQ010000041.1:0-7285 GCA_964355795.1 uncultured Candidatus Saccharibacteria bacterium | reverse complement strand
CCGTAATCAAACCACGAACCGGATTTGTTGATAATGCCGGCTTTGACGCCAAGGTCAATAATCTCGCCCTCTCGGGAGATGCCTTCGTTATACATAATGTCAAATTCAGCGGCGCGGAAAGGCGGCGCCACTTTGTTTTTCACCACTTTTACCACGACATGATTGCCGATGATATTTTCGCCGTCTTTGATTTGATCTTTGCGCCGAATATCCAGACGCACCGAGGCGTAAAATTTGAGCGCGTTGCCACCTGTCGTCGTCTCGGGATTGCCAAACATCACGCCGATTTTCATCCGCAGTTGGTTGATAAAAATAACCGTGGTATTACTTCTCGCTACCGCGCCCGTAATTTTCCTCAAAGCCTGACTCATCAGACGCGCCTGCAAACCCATGTGTGAATCGCCCATCTCGCCCTCAATCTCGGCGCGAGGCACCAAGGCCGCCACCGAGTCTACCACGATAATATCCACCGCGTTGGAACGGATCAGAGTTTCCGCGATTTCCAGAGCCTGTTCGCCAGTATCTGGTTGGGAAACTAAAAGATCATCAATATTAACGCCGATTTTCTTAGCGTATTCTGGATCCAGCGCGTGCTCTGCGTCAATGAAGGCGGCCAAACCGCCCACTTTTTGCGCCTCCGCCACGATATGCAAAGTCAAAGTAGTTTTCCCCGAAGATTCCGGTCCAAAGATTTCTATAATCCTTCCTCGAGGCACACCGCCAATACCGAGGGCTAGGTCAAGCGAAAGCGAACCAGTCGGAATCACTCCGACATCAGCCCTGGTCGTGTCGCCCATTTTCATGATAGAACCCGCCCCAAATTGCTTTTCTATCTGGTCAAGAGCCAATCTTACCGCTTTTTGCTTCGCGGAAATCTCCTTATCTGCCTCCACTTTTTGCTCATTCGCCTGTGGTGAGCCAGTCGAACCATCTTTTTTCGTGGTCATATCCATTCCTCCCGTCCCTCCTTTAATTATTGCTAGTTTCTTCGAGTGTAGCATAATAACCTACCTCATGGTAGAGGCGAAAATACGGCAAGCGACGAACAAATTGGCTCCACGCATGAGCATGGAGCCAACATAATTCCCAGTCTTTTTAATTTCTTATTTTTTTACTTTATTAACTAATTAGTCTGCATACGCCAAATACAGGGGCAAAATAAGATTAGCGATAGGCACTACTATCAAAATACCGAGGAAATCTGGTTTCTTGCAAGCTCTGGCGATTTTCATCCAAACATAGGCGTTGAAGAAAGGAAAAGCAAACCAACCAACAATAGGCACCAAGAACAAAAGCAATAACCACCCCGAAAAGCCAGCGATATTGAAAGTCAAAATGATATTAAGAAAGGGCACCCAAGCAAACCAAGCGTGGCCAGTCTTGGTCTTTTGGGCAATCTTCATGAGAGCCACCGCTCTAATAACATAATAAATAGCTCCCACTATCAGGATAAAAACCATATAGCTCACCCAAAAAGCCAACAAAGTGGCATCTGCCATGGCCGAGCTGGTGTCGTATGAATAAGGCAACTTGGCTGTAGCCAATAAGAAAGAAAACATGTGAACCTCCTTTGAATTAAATTAATTATATGTCCCATAGGACTGATGAGACCTATACTACCTGTAATTAGTAAATTGTAAAGGCGCGCCTACATCACGCGCTTGGAGAAAACTCATTATCTCTTGCAAAGTATCTTTGGATGGGGATGCAACGCGAACTTCTTCTCCTTGAATAGAAACTTTGACTTTCTTGAAATTGCCGGTCAAAAGCTTGGTAAGCTCTTTGGCCTTTTCTTGTTTGAGACCAGAAGTTATCGGCATTTTCTGTCTGACGGTATTGCCAGTGGCTCTCTCTGATAGCGCCTCGAAATCCAAAATCCGCTGATCAAGCTTGCGACTAACTAATTTGGCTCGCAAGATTTCTTGGATAGCCTTCAGTTTGTAATCGTCTTCGGCAGAGATGGTCAAAAATTCCTTTTCCAAATTAAATTCGTAAGGAGAGCTTTTGAAATCATAGCGAAAACCAAGCTCGCGCTTCGCCTGATCAATGGCGTTGACAAGCTCTTGGCGGTCAAAAGTGGATGTAATGTCGAAGGAAAAATCGGGCATGGCGTAAATAAGCTAATAAGCGCCTAAGCTGATAAGCTTAAATGCTTACTTGCTTAACAGCTTACTTGCTTATACACTGATTATAACACAAAAATAAACGAAAGCTATGTCATCTGTTTTGGCCTTCAAATTTTTACTGGCGGTAGTGATGGGAGCGGTGATAGGACTCGAGAGAGAATCTAGCATGAACGAAGATACTAGAGGCGCCGTGGGCGGGATCAGAACCTTTGCTCTAGTCGCTCTGCTCGGGGCTCTCTCTGGTATTTTTTATACTCAAAAAGTTGACGCGATGTTTTTGCTGGTGGCGATCTTTGTCTTTGTTATGGTCGGGCTTTATTACTTTCTCGGCACAAGCCTTACCAAAAGAACCGGTATTACTACCGAGATTTCTGTCATTTATACTTTTCTCATCGGCTTTTTGGCCACGACCGATATCCTACCCACTCAATTCGTCGTAGCGCTCATGGTGGTTGTGCTCTTGATCCTCTCCACCAAGACCAAGACGAAAAATCTGGTACACGGCATGTCGCACCGCGAAATCGAATCCTTCATCATCTACGCTATCGTGGCCTTGGTTATTCTGCCTTTTTTGCCTAATCAACCGTACTATCTAACTGATATTCCCTTTGCTAGAACCTTGCTAGACAGCTATCACATCAACCTCGGAGCGTATAGCGCCCTGGAAATTTTAAATCCTTACAAACTTTGGCTCATCGTAGCGCTCGTTACCGGCATCGATATTCTTGGTTATGTTTTGAATAAAATAATGGGTCAATCGCGCGGTGTTTTGACTGCTAGTATCACCGGAGGATTCGTTTCCTCTACTGCTACCACTATCACCTTGGCCGGTCAAAGCAAGCGGGGTAGCACCTTGGTCAATCGTTTGGTGGGAGTGGCTATTCTGGCCAACGGAGCTAGTTTCATTCAAATAATTTTATTGGTCGCGCCGATTAACCCTCTCTGGTTAGTCTATATTTTCCCCACCATTCTCATTATGACCGGCGCCTCTATTCTAGTCGGCATTTATTATCTCCGCCTGAAAGGCGGGAGGAAACATTCTTCCGAAAAAACCAAAGAGAGAGAAATTTTCTCCCTCTCTTCGGCCATCAAATTTGCGCTGATTTTGATTGGCATCAGATTGGTGACAAAAATCTCTCTTTTACTTTTCGGCCAAGCTGGTTTTCTGGTCAGTTCGGTCTTGGCCTCCTTTGCCGGATTGGACGCCATCATCATCAATATTGCCGAGTTGGCCGGATCGGGCATCACCGTCAAAGTGGCCTTGCTCGCGCTGATTATTGTCAACGGCACCAATTTGCTGGCCAAAAGCTTTTATTCTTACCTGCAAGGCCGGCGTGATTTCTTCAACAAATTTTCATGGAGTATGATTGTTATTATCTTATCTTCCTTGGTCGGCTATTTCATTTCGTAATATCACCGAATTTTCGCATAAAAAAATCCCGACTTACCGTCAGGATTTTTTTAATTTCTTAATTTTTTAGCTTCTTATTTTCTTAGCCTAGAGATTCTCCCCCTCATCTTCTCCGTAATCACCATCAGGGTCCATAGCTACCCCGCCGTCATCGCGAGCGACCAAGATCTCGCGCGCCTTCGCCCCATCTGATGGACCGATAACCCCTTGTTCTTCCAGCAAATCGAGTAGACGGGCGGCGCGAGCATAACCAACCCGCAATCTTCGTTGGAGAAGAGAAGCAGAGGCCTTGCCAGAATTCACCACTTCTTCATAAGCCTGCTGATACATATTATCATCAATCTCTCCATCGCCCATAGCCCCACTCGAAGAATGGCCGACGGCGCGGTGGGATTTGACTACATCTTCATTATATTGAGGCTCTTGTTGCGCGCGGATTTTGTCTAGAACATTCCTAATCTCTCGGTCATCCACATAGACGCCTTGAATTCTTTTGGGCTTCTGACCATCACCCGCCATGAAAAGCATATCTCCCCGACCAATCAAGCGCTCGGCGCCAGCGCCGTCTAGGATAGTGCGACTGTCCACTTGAGAAGCCACTCGGAAAGCAATACGGGAAGGAATATTGGCCTTGATTAACCCCGTCACTACATTGACCGAGGGCCTTTGAGTGGCCAAGATTAAATGAATACCCACGGCTCGCGCCATTTGCGCGATACGGACGATGAGCCCCTCCATTTCTTGCGCCGCCTGCAACATGACATCGGCCAATTCATCCACCACCATAACAAGATACGGCATCTTCTCTTCGTCTTCGCCAATTTTTTTGTTATAGCCCGCGAGGTCTCTGGCGCCTTTTTCTTGTAATAATTTGTAGCGATTTTCCATTTCCATCACTGCCCAACGAAAAGCGTTGATGGTCTTGTCGGGATCGGTAATCACCGGGGTCAAAAGATGAGCAATACCATTGTAGCCCGTCATCTCTACTCTCTTGGGATCAACCATAATAAGACGCAATTCTTTAGGGGAATAACGGTAAAGCAGGCTCATCAGCACTCCATTAACACAAACGCTCTTGCCCGAACCAGTGGCGCCAGCAATCAGGAGATGTGGAGCTTTGGAAATGTCCGACAAAGCCGGCGATCCTGAAACATCTTTACCCAAAGCCACTACTAGACCGCCCCTATCGGCGGCGTTACGATATTCTCCAGACTGCAAAAGTTCTTTGAGCCGTACTTGGGCTACTTTTTTGTTCGGTACTTCCACGCCCACCAGAGATTTGCCCGGAATAGGCGCTTCAATACGAATGGGATGAACGGCCAGGGCTAGCGCCAAATCGTCTTGCAAAGTGGTGATTTTGGAAAGTTTTGTGCCCTCGGCGGGCTTCAAGGTATATTGCGTGAAAGTCGGACCGACATTGACGTCCTGCATAGCTACGCGAATACCAAATTGCGAAAGAGTTTTGGCGATGACTTCGGCGTTGCCAGAAACATTACCGCTGTCCACTGAATACTTGGACTCCTCCAGGAGATCCAGAGAAGGAAAATCCCAAGTAATATCTAGAGGTTGGTTCTCTGTTTTCTGCGCTTCTTCTTTGCTCGTCTGTGGCAAACCTGCCACGCCATCCTTTTTCTCTTCTTCCTTCCTCGCCCTGTTTCCTTTACCAAAAATCCCTCCCACTTTTTCTTTAATAGAAGGAGAGGGAATATTGATTTTTAGCTTGTTGAGCGCCGAGGGCGGTTCAATAGAAACCCGATAGGGATCTTCCTCCATTTTCTCTTGCAAGCGTCTCCAACTAGTATTAAAAAGCGCCAAAAGAGCAATGAGCAATATCGCCACGGTAATAACGACGGCTCCCGTCATAGAAACAGCGTCTTTGAGCCCCGTCCCCAAGGAATGACCAATGAAGCCTCCTCCCGCGCCATCCAAAGCTATCTGATATGAAGAGTCTGGCTCCACAAAAAGATGCAGAAACATCGGCAAAACAATGTTGATCATCATAAAGCCAATGTAGGTGGACGGTCTGATGACAAAACGATTTGGCACAAACATAATGGCGCCAAAGATAATTAAAGAAGCGGAGAAAAGATAGGCTGACCAACCGAATATTTCTCGAAGCAAAGTACTCACCCACTCGCCAGTAGCGCCCAACAATTCAAAAAGGCTCAAACCCAAAAGCACTCCCGCCAACACCAAAACTATCGCTGTTATTTCCAACGTTGTCTCGGGACTCATAGAGAGCTCCACTCCCTCCCACGCCTGATGTTTCTTTTTGCGACGAAGGGCTTTGGCGGGAGACTTTTTATTTTGCTTTTTTCTCTTCGGCATAACTCAATTTATTTCAACAACGCCAACGCCAAGAACAAAATCATAATGACAATTAGCCAAAAAAATTCGTAGAACAAGATAGCTAGCGCTCGACGCGCCTTGCCTTCAGAGAACATCAAAATAGGATAAGCGAAAGTGACTAAGATCAACCAAAGAATGCTGATCAACAAGAACGAAAAGGCAAAAAGTGGCGCGGTAATA
The DNA here is from genome assembly GCA_964355795.1 of uncultured Candidatus Saccharibacteria bacterium. Taxonomy (GTDB): domain Bacteria; phylum Patescibacteriota; class JACPGU01; order JACPGU01; family JACPGU01; genus CAYHEQ01. The sequence goes on along the minus strand of CAYHEQ010000041.1, from coordinate 1,219 downwards.
GCCGTTAGTGAAGCCAAAACTGGCTCCGCGCCACTACCCAAAAGACTCAAAAGTTTGACGACACCCAAGAGCGACAAGAAAGAGACGACTGCTTGGATCAGCCCCACTGACGCGTTATTCATATCCTGTAATTTTGGCGCTTTCCCTCCGATCAACTTCTTGGAAAAAAACTTTTTCTTGATAGGCATTTTCCCTCCTCCGATCGCGATTTTTTTCCAATTAACTCGTATTCTCGCGAATGGTAATTAATAATATCTTAATTATAGTTTATACGGTCAAAAATTACAACTAAAAAATACCGTCATGAAATAGAGATATTGGATAGGCTCTTACTTTTTCTCTACGTACTTTGTTTGCCGAAAGGCATGGGTGATAGCGATCGCCAGCGCGTCCGCCATATCGTCGGGTTGAGGCGTCACTTTCAATTTTAAGATTTGTTTGACCATCAGCTGAATCTGGCTTTTTTCCGCTTTGCCATAACCGGTAATGGCAAGTTTTACTTGCAGTGGCGTATATTCAAAAAGTGGCAAGCCCGCTTTTTCAATAGCCAACAACACCACGCCTCTAGCCTCGCCCACCGTCATCGCCGTCTTGACATTGTTGATGAAAAAAAGCTTTTCCACCGCCACCACATCCGGCTTCGTCTTTTTAATTATCGTTTCCAGTTCACGAAAAATATGCGCCAATCTTTTGGATTGCGCTTGTTTCGCGGGAGTCCGAATCACTCCGCAACCTTGAACTGCCAATTTTCCACCTTCAACTTTTATAACCCCGAAACCCGTTATCGCTGTTCCGGGGTCAATGCCAAGAATTTTCATATCCTTTATTGTAACGGAATAATCATTTGTTTGCACGCTTTAGTAGTCGTTCTTTTGCTTTCGCTGTATATTCTCCCCTATAAATCTCCTTCAATTTCACTTTTACGCTTTCCGTATTCGCGTGCGAACAAACCCCCAGATACGACATCACCGTTTGGCGAAAAGCTTTCAGCAAGATCTCTTCACTTCTCAATAACCAACGCTTTTGCTCTACTTTCTTGAACATTCTCCTTTTTGTCTTTGTTCGCAAGAGTCGGTAATGTGGCATACTCACATAGCCTAGAAAATCCACCCCTTGCCGTATCTTTCGCACAATAACCTTGTCGGGGTGGAGTTTTAATTTTAATTTTTCTCCGAGAAACTGCTCTATCCGGGACAGTCTGCGTTCAAAATCCGCGTTG
>CAYHEQ010000040.1:0-7828 GCA_964355795.1 uncultured Candidatus Saccharibacteria bacterium | reverse complement strand
AGACGTGTGCTCTTCCGATCTATCTTGGCCAATGCCCCGCTCCTTTCTTTTTTATTTTCAAGATGAGTGCGCTACCACTACCGTTCCAGCCACACTGTAAGTGCCTATTCAGTATCTCTTGGTATTGTCATCCTCGACTCGATCGGGGATCCAGAACAATAAAAACTATATAATATTCTTAGAGCCTTAACGGCCACAACCTTCTTTCGGACACTTCATAATGACAAGATTCGTGCCATCCTGCCCGCCTCGATATCCCATCGGCGCGCCACACTGGTCGCATTTTATTTCCGGTATTTCTGACCTCTGCCATTCCTCCCATTTGTAAAGTTGCGAAAATTACAGACAAACCTTATCAAGAATGATTTGCAATACCAAGTATTCTTATTATTTTTTTCTCTCTAAAATCTCAAATCCCTCCAAAATAGCATCGCCCAAAAAATCTTCCAGCAAGCTCGTGTCGTTTTGTAATTGAGCCTTGTTCAGATAGGCAAGATAGGCTCTCCTTTTCTCTTGGAGAATAACGGCGGGCGGTAGATTGTTTTTCAAAAGTTGCGCGATTATTATCAGTCTTCCTATCCTGCCATTACCGTCGCCAAAAGGATGTATTTTCTCAAAAGTAGCGTGAAGATTGGCAATTTGGGAGATGGTGTCTTTCTGATTCTCATTTACCTTTTTGAAAAAATCTTTCATCAAGACCGGTATTTTCAAAAAATTAGCCGTAGGAACATTACTTCCAACAATTCTCACGCCATGTTTTCTGTAAAAACCAGCGTCACTGATAATACTATTCATCAAGATTCCATGCAACTTCAAGACAAAATCCTCATTTATTCTGCCTTTTTTTTGCGCATGCGAGAGGAGATAATCTAGCGCCGTTTGGTGATTTTTTGCCTCCAATTGCTCTACGAGTGTCTTGTTTGGTAGAGCTACTCCGTCAAAAATGATAGCCGCCGTATCGCTTTCAGATAGAGAGCTTCCCTCTATTCGGTTAGAGTGGTAGATGAGAGCGAGGACAAAATTTTCGTAAATATCGCGATTTTTTAATATCTTTTTCAATATATTGCTCGTTTTTTTGCCTTTTTTGAAAATGATATTTTTTTTCGCAGACAATAAATCTGCGGGGATAGTTTTTTCTCCCGTATACTCTCGGTATAGTTCATCTATTTTTCCCAAAGCCTTTGCTCGCGGAGCGCTTTTGTTGTTGATCCAAGCATTAAAAGCGACAAAGCTAACGCCAAAGCTATCGGCCAATTCCTGCTGGGTAAGTCCTGAAAGCTTTTGGATTAACTGCAATTTTTCCGATGTCTTTAACATACCCCTCTATTTTATCAAACTTTATAAAGTTTGTCAATCTGCTATATTTTTATAAAGTTAGACTTACTAATTAGAGCAAGATAACCGCTAGATTTACGGAAACTACCACTTATCAGGAATGATTTGCAATAAACTCTTTCTGGGCGCGGAGGGCAAATTCCATGCAATATCGGTCGGCGTATTCTAGCCCGTCCGGATATTCTTCCCCACCCAAGTAAGCATCGGCGATTATTTCGCGCAAGAGTCCGACCTCTTTGGCTCGGTAAGGCTTATCGCTTTGCAATATCGCCAAACTTGTCAAATCGGTTAATTCCAGAGCGCGCGCCAAGGCGCTCAAAAATCTGTCTTGCTGACCCTTTTTCTTTGCTTCCAGCGCGCGGTGGGTTTCACTGCCGATATTACCCAGCATATTATCTAGACCGCCAGACGCCCATTTCTCCACTGTCAATCCTTTGTGGATTGTCCCGACTATTGAATCCATTTTTTGACGATAGTAATGATTTTTTCTCGGATTTTCTCATCCTCTACGCCTCGCGAACGATTGTGTGGCGGACGGATATTGATCATAGAATCAAATTCCACCATTTCTTCAAATGACTGATCGGGATAGAGATTGATGCCCCACAAATTAGACGGAGTAGAGCCATTCTCCAGCAAAACATCGCGCAAATCAATGTGCATACTCGCGTCAATGGCCACCATCTCTTTTTCAACATCCACCACGCCTTTGACAAAAGGCGGATCCATCTTTAAAGAAAGAGGCAAGAGATCCTCTTTGCCCATCGGTTTAGTTAAAATTTGCTGGGTGAAGTCCATAAAGTAACACTTACTGAGGAGTTCAACTCCTCAGTAACTCCTATAAATGCCGACGGCGAGACTCGAACTCACAAGCCCGGTTAAGGGCAAAGGATTTTAAGTCCTTCGCGTATACCATTCCGCCACGTCGGCTTACTAAGATAGTAAATAACAAATTTCAAATAACAAAAAACAAACAAATCTCAATCTTCAAAATCCCAAAACTACTTTTCGTCATTTTTGCGTGACTTCTCTATTATTGACGACAATATTTTCAGTAATTCGGTTGCTTCATCTAGCAACGGCCTTATTCTCGATTCTAATTCGGGGTTATTCTCGATAATAAGTTTCAGCCAGTATATCGTTTCCTTGCATTCTTTTCTTGAGATTTTCATTCTCATTAAAAAATCTTTCCTGCCCAGTGCTTCATTCGCTTCAATATAGTTTGCTCCAATACTACACCCAGAACGAATCACCTGTGAGCCAAATTCGAAGTTTATAGTATTTTTTGGCAATGCTTTGACCAAACAGACTATTCTCTTACTAAAGACAAATGTTCGCTCCTCCAGATCGTAGATTTTTTCTTGAGTCATTGTGATTTAATTTTTGTTTGTTTTTTGTTATTTATTATTTGAGATTTCTCGTCATTCTAGCTCTTAGCCAGAATGACGAGCCTCATTCCTTCCACCGGCAAATCCTTTTTCTCAAATTTGAAAGTATCCATTTTTTCGGCTTCCACGCCCAGTTCTTTGACAAATTTGTCCACCGAGTCCAAGTCTATTTTTAACCCCTCAACAGCGTAATGCATGGGAATCACAATTCGTGGCTCTATATCGCCGACTACTTTGGCCGCCGTCTTCGCGTCAAGAGTGTAAGTACCGCCGACAGGCACGAGCAGGACATCCACTCCGTCCACCATCTCTACCAGCTCTTCCGACAATTCGTGCCCCAGATCGCCCAAATGACAAATAGTCATCCCGTCTATTTTAATATCAAAAATAGTGTTGGGACCCCGGAGCGTCCCTCCTTTGTCGTCGTGAAAGGAAGCGATGCCTTCGAGCAAAACGCCTTTGACCTCATACCCGCCCGGGTTTTCCGCTACGAAAATCTCCGGGTTTTCTTTCTGCAAAGGCTCAATATTTTGGTGATCGTAATGCTGGTGACTAACCGCCACTACATCGGCTTTGATTTTCGGCAATTTCAAACCGATTTCCTCACTATACGGATCAGTCGCCACCGTCACGCCCTTGCCCTTGATCTCAAAACATGATTGCCCGTGCCATCGAATTTCCATTTTGTTTTCCTCCTAGAATATCTAATTTTAAGCTGAAGTTAAACTTTTCAAAACATACCCCAAAAATCTAAATATCAAAGCTCAAATATCAAATCAAGCCCAAAATCAAAAAATCAAATTCTAGATTTTAGTTTTTAAATTTGATTTGTCATTTAGTTTTTGAGCTTTAGTTTTCCTTGCTATCTTATCACAGCAAGGCTATTTCTTCAAACCCCTTATCCGGCAATCCCACCATCTTCGCTGGCTTTGCCACCGAATTATATTTTACTTTCCTCTTCTTCGCTCGCGCCTTTTCCCAGCACTCCTTCCCGCAAATATAGAACCCGCGAGAATCTATCTTCTGCTCCTTATCAAAAAAAACTTCCCCGTCTTTCCCTCCGAAAAACATTCCAACATTCTTGAGAATGTTGGAATGTTTTTCAGAAAAAATCACAAAACGAAAAAGCTCTTTTTTCTCTTTTTTTGTCCGGCAAATAGCGCAAGAACGAATTGGCTCTTTGGGCATATTAATATGGAGGTGGATTAGACAGTTACAGACGCAACACTTCTGGTCTTCTTCAACGGCACAATATTCATCATCGGAATGTGAGTATAGAGATCATAATTTACTTGGAGATTGAGCCAAAACTCTGGGGTTGTACTGAAAATTTTGGCGAAAAGCCACGCCGTTTCGGGCGTTACTCCTCTTTTTCCTTTGACAATCTCATTAATCCTTTGCACAGGCACTCGTAGATGCTCCGCTAGGGCTATCTGGGTAAGATTTGTGGGCTTCAAAAAGTCTTCTAGCAAGATAATGCCTGGGTGGGTTGGTTTTCTGTTTTTTGGCAACATAAAATGTTTTAATGATAATCTACCGTTGACACTTGGTGAGCATTGTTGCCCTCCCATTGAAAAATAATTCTATATTTTTCGTTAATTCTAATACTATAAAATCCTCGCAAATTGCCTGATAATTTTTCTAGTTTATTGCCCGGTGGAGCCAAAAGGTCGGAGAGAAGATGAGCGGCATTAAGCATATCCAATTTGCGAATAGCAACCTTTTTGATACTGGCGGGAAACTTGGTCGAGTTGAACCCATAAAAAAGTTTTTCTGTATTCTTGTCTCCAAAAGAAGTAATCATTTCTTATCTTTATTTATTTTATCACTTTAACGGCAAGTATGTAAATAGTTATTTTGTCGCTTTTTCACAGACCAGTTTCTCCAGCTTCTTCGCATTCCCGTGCCCCAAAAGCTCCAGATAGGAAGCGAGAGTTTCAGGAGAAGGATCGTCTGCTATCCTTTTCATCATACGCTTTTTAGTGGTCGTCCTCAAGACGAGACAGTATTCTGAAATCATGACGCGAGAGCCGTGGCCATCGCGTATCGCATGGTTTCGAAAAATAGTATAACAAATTTTGGACAAAAAAACAGACCCCCTGCCACTTGCATAAGATACAAAGTGACAAAGGGTCGTAAGAGCCTAAGGGTCAAGAGATAAGAACCTTAGACCTTGAGCGCTTCAGAAGATTTGCGGGAGAACACCCGATAGCCAGCGTTCCAATCGTTCGGATTCCCGACGGAATCGGCGTAGACGCGCCAACCACCATCGTACCAGCGGACATACACGGCGCGAAGAACACTATTGATGTCTTCGACATAAAATATGTTCGCGCAACTATTGGTTATTAGAGTGCCGTCTTGGCCTTTTTCTTGCTGGCTCATGAGGCATAAAATGCTGGAGAGCTTTGCTTTCACCACCTTTTCTCCTCCGAGAGAAGTGATAACGGAACTGTCTTTCGAGCTCCGCAAGAGTTTGGCGTAATCAAGAACCATTTCGGGAATCGGCTCCTCGACTTTGCCGTCTCCCTGCAGGAACCACTTTTCAAAGTTGTCCCCGAGGTAGGAACACGGCCCGCCGTCACTCTTCAGCTTGAAGCCCTCTTTGGCGAAAAACCGATCCTGCGCGTGGATGGTCACTGAACTGATGTGCTGGATAAGGGTCTCGACGGCTTTGGTGGTAATCGTCGCCTTTCCGTCCAGAAGGTCCCTGATTAACTCCAGATCCTTGAACTGTTTCAGCTTGGTGATATGTTCGGGGGTAAAACCCGCTTTTTCAAGAGCATCTGCCAGCTGGTTCATCGCCCCTACGGAAAACGTTGAAGACATTGTCTTCTCCTTTTTGACACGTTCCCCCTTGGGAACTTGTCTTGCTGTTTTGGTTTTGGTACAGGATTCACCTGTTTGCCACAGCAGAGAAAGGCCTATCGGCTACTTAGTAGTTGAGCCACTAAGTAGAGGCAGAAGCCTCTTTCTGCTGTGGCAAAAGCTGATTTTCAAGGGACTTTTTACTATCTTTTGATGCTTCCAGTGTAGCATACTTTTGCTTATTTGTCAAGGATTTTATTATCGTTATGCCTTTATACTCAAATTACTACCACCCTATTTCTTCTTCGCCACCTTTTTCGCCTTGGCGGGCTTTTCTGCTTTTTCTTTCTTTCCCGCCTTGACAGACTTCGCTTTCACCGGTTTTTCTTCGAGAACTTTTTCTTCGACAGACTCCGCTTTCGGTTTAGCGACACCTGCCTCTGCTTCCTCTTCAGCCCCTTGCTTTGCCGATTCTTTGATTTTTTGACTTTTTGCTTTCTTATTTTCTTGGCTCCTCAAAGCCTCCTCGGCCATCACCGCCTCAATCGTTTCTTTCTTGCCAGGTTTTTCTGCCTTTTTGACCGGCGCTTCTTCCAAAGCTTTGAGACTCAAAGACAATCGATGCTGAGTAGCGTCAATCGACAAGATTTTAAATTCTTTTTCCTCGCCCACTGTCAGCGCCTCCTTGGGATCAGACAATCTCTTGTGGGAAATTTCCGAAATATGCACCAGAGCGTCCACTGTTCCGCCTTTGACCGAGAGCTTGATGAAGGCGCCGTAAGGTGTGAGGCGATTGACTATGCCCTTGACCTTATCGCCCAGCTTGATTTCTTTGACTAGATTTTGCCATGGGTCTTCCTCTAGCCTCTTCATAGACAAGGACAAACGGCTATTTTCAATATCAATTATTTTTAAACGTAATTTGTCGCCGATTTTGACGAAATCGTTGATATTGTCCACCTTGGCCCAAGAAATCTCCGAAATATGCACTAGGCCTTCAACGCCTTTGACATCCACGAAGAAACCAAAGTCCACAATGCCCGTCACTTTGCCGTCCACGATATCATTCACGGTAATGCCCTCTGGTACATCACGATTCCCGATCGCTTCGCGCTCGGAAAAGATAAGTTTGTTAGCCACTTTGTCGGCAGAAATAATCTTCACGTCAATAGACTTGCCGACCAAAGAATTGAGTTTGTTCAAAATCTCGTCTTTGTTACCGCCGTCCACCCTCGGATAATGTTCGGCTGAAAGTTGGGAGACAGGCAGGAATCCTTTGAGACCGCCCATTTCAATAATCAGTCCTCCCTTGTTGGCGTCAGTAACGATAACGGACATTTTTTCTTTATCTTCAAATTTTTTCACTAGCCCTTGCCAAACATTATCCCGTCCAGCGCGACGGAGAGAGAGCAACATCGTCCCATCATCGTTTTCCGGATACATGACATAGGCGGTAACGGGATCGCCCAGCTTCAAACCGCGAATCAGTTGAGGGTCAAAGAGTAATTCCTTACCGCCAATAATACCCTCCAGCCGATCGTCGATGCTGACAAAAATTTTGTTTTTGGTGATCTTGGTGACATGCGCCGTTACCGGATCGCTTTCTTGGTAAATCTTAAGAGAGACTCCTGAATCTTTGAGGAGCTTTTCCATTGACGTAATACCGTCTTTGATAATATCCATGTTTTTTTCTTCTGTGGTTGCAGTTGTCATAATAAAAAGGCACTACGATAGCATCCTGATATTTCGCAGGTCAAGTGTCGTAGGGCGTGAGTTATTAATAATAAGATAGGTAAGGTAAATTTAATTTCTTGATTTCCTCGGTATGTATTTCTCTTTGTCCTTTTGCTTGGCGTATTCGGCTAAAAATTTCTGGTAGCCTTTTTTGTAATAAACCAGAATCCAGCTCCCCCAGATAATAATAGCGAGAATCCACGCCAGCAGGATAAATCTCATGGAGAGGAAATAGACGCCTTCGTAACGGAAAAAGAGAAGTAAGAACCCTATGATAGAGCTCCACCAAAGCCAAGTGGCCAGATGTCTCCACAGGGCTTTCACTGGCTTCTTTCTGTTCTTTTTCAAGGCGACTGATGAAACTATAGCTAATATTAGCAGAATACCAAAAAAAATCAAGAGGTAGGGCATCAGCGTTACATCTGGACTAGGATACGCCAAAAAGAGATACCCGGGGTTGAAAAAAAGTTTAATTCTAATTAGTAAATCGTTCATACAAATGGGATTGAGGATTTAGGATTTAGGATTTAGGATTTAGGATTTAGGATTTAGGATTTAGGATT
>CAYHEQ010000039.1:0-7866 GCA_964355795.1 uncultured Candidatus Saccharibacteria bacterium | reverse complement strand
CAATCATGCTATTGGCAAAACATCTATCGAGAAATTCCTTGAATGCTTTTTGTCTTTCTTCTGAGCTACCTCGCATGATACCACCGAAATTTTTTTCCGGGATATTCTTGATACCAAAAAACCACGCTTTCTTACCGTCATCGATACCCAAACGCGCCTTATATTCTTGGATGCTGTCTATCAACGCCTCAGATGCTACTCTATACACTTTATCCAAATTATTATCGAGATTTTTGTAAAACCGATCCACAATATATTTCATATCTTTCCCATATTGCTAAGATGCCGTTATTTTACCACAAACTTTACCAAAGCAAAAAAGGGCGCTACCTGCACCCCTTTCCCTCGCTAATTATCAATCCTATTTCTTCAGCAACATCAAAACCAAACCAATTATTTGGTCTTTATCTTTTGGATTGCTCTCTGCAACTAATAGCGTAAGCGCGGTCAAAGCTTCGGGGGTTAATCGCGAAGTGTTGAGCCTTCCCGCTTTCTTTAAAAACCAGATGAAAGCAAAGGCGCCACTTCTTTTGTTGCCATCGATAAACGGATGATTTTTTACCATGAAATAAAGCAGATGTGTTGCTTTTTCCTCTATAGTTGGGTAGGCATCCCCACCTCTGAAGGACTGCATGACATTTCCGACTATTCCAGAGACGGCTCCCCTATCTCGTTCTGTCGCAAAAAGATCTGTCGCTTCATCTTTTTCTATCAGTGACTTTTTGAGAATAGAGATTGCGTCAAAAAGCATTGCAAAAGTTAGCTTCACGGATTTTTTTGTCGCGCCAGAAATTTTAAGTTCGTTTTTGTCATAAGCCCCGATAGACAACCACGTATCAGCGAACATTGAGACCAGCTCCAATATCCCCCCTGTATCAACAGGCGCATCAGCAGGCAAAAACTTTTTTACGTTTTCTACCGCCTTAATAAATTGTTCATAATTTTTTACAATACGAGTCTTATTGATAGCATAGCCATCGGTGATATAGCCACGCAAAGTCTTTGTCGCCCATTGGCGAAACTTCGTCCCTGTTTTTGAGCCAATACGATAACCCACAGAAACAATAGCATCCAGATTATAGACATCCACCAAACGCTCAACTTTACGACCGCCCTCTATTTGAACTTGTTCCATTCTGGAACATGTTGCTTTCCTAGAAAGCTCTTCTTCTTTGTAGATATTTTGGAGATGCTTTGTTACTGCCTGAGGATTTACACCAAACATAAACGCCATCTGTGCCTGTGTCGCCCAAATAGTTTCACGACTCAAATCACCCTTGAGCTCGATTGCCCCGGACTTGGCTTGATAGATGACGGTTTCATTTCTTATTATTTTCTTCATAACTATATTTTATCACAAAAAAACCCGCTCTCGCAGATTATATTTTCGCTCCTAAGGTCGAACTTTCCACGCTCTCTCCCCCTACCCGCTACTTAATAATATTCTTCCACCACTAAAACCTAGAAACTAAAAACTAGCCACTATTTATTCTCCACCACGCTCTTGATCCTGCTCATCGCTTCAATACTCCAGCGAATACCTTGCGTGCCGAGACCAGAATCCTTGACGCCAAGGAAAGGAAAAGAGTCAGGAAATCTTTCGGACTTGGCGTTGATTTGGATGACCCCCGCTTCCAATTGAAGCGCGACCTCGTGCGCTTTGACTTTGTTTTCGGTGAATATTGAAGCGCCGAGACCATATTGGCTCTTGTTGTGAAGCTGAATCATCTCCTCTTCGTCTTTACAAATTATAATTGGCAGGATGGGGGCAAATTGTTCTTCCCACGCAATTCGCATGTCAGCCGTCACATGATCCAGAATTACTGCATCCATATAATTGCCCTTGCGCACTCCGCCGAAAACGATGGAAGCGCCACTATTTAATGCGTCTTTGATTAATTTTTCGGCGAATTCCGCCTGTTTGACGGAAATAACCGGAGGCACTTGAATGCCGTCTTTTCTCGGGTCACCCACGAGATTATATTTCTCTTTAGCGACCTCAACAATTTTTTTCACCAATTCGTCATGAATGTCTTGATGCGCTAGCACTCTTTTGATGGCCGTACATCTCTGTCCGGCATAGGAGAAAGCGCCGTCGGCTATTTGCTCGGCGGACTTTTCCAAATCCGCGTCATCAAAAACCAACGCCGCGTCTTTGCCCCCCATCTCCAGTAACAAAGGTTTGCCGGCTGCTTTGACAGCAATTGATCTGCCTACCGCGGTAGAGCCGGTGAAATTAATCATATCTGCTCCTTGGTGGGTAACCAGATAATCGCCGATCTCACTACCATGGCCGGAAACAAAGGAGATGGCGCCAGGCACGACGCCCGCTTTGTTGAAGATCTCCACCAACATCGCCGTAGAGAGAGAGCCTTGTGTCGGACCTTTGACGACGATACTGTTACCAACGAGGAGCGCCGGAGCTATTTTCGTCACTGCCAGATTGATTGGATAATTGAAAGGCGAAATAGCAACCACTACCCCCAAAGGCTCACGATGAATCCTTGCGGTTTTTTTCTTGGCTTGATCTGAAAAGTCTTTTCCGCGCAAGAATATCTCGTGGTTGAAAGCATCGAGTTGGTCGGCCGTGTATTCGATGATATCGGCCGAACGCAAGACGCTCGCTTTGGCATTAGCGATCAATTTCGCGATTTCCAAAACTTTCGTTGCGACTATTTCGTCAGCATGGTCGCGAAGCAATTCAGCGGCTTTTTTCAAGATAGTCGCCCGCTCCACCACGTCTACCTTCGCCCATATTTTCTGCGCCTCTTTGGCTTTGGCGAAAACTTCATCAATCTCGTCGTTGGCCATCATTTGCAATTTGCCCACCACCGAACCTTCTATCGGTGAGATGACATCAAGAGTCCTGCCGGTATGAGACTTGATCCACCGACCACCGGAAAAAAACTTGTATACACTATCCTCTTTAATAGCGTTGAAAAAGTTTGACATTACTACTAATTACTAATTTGTATTCCGAGGTTCGACCTCTGGGCATCCTTTGAGGTCGAACCTCTAATCACAATTAAAAAAACCTGACATTATATTTTCTTTACCTTTACTCCGTCTCTTTTTACTATTTGTTTTAGCTCTTTCCATCCCAATTGACCTTTTTGCGCGCCGTAATAAGCGGCCACATACGCCCCATTGATAGCGGCCATCTCCAATGATCTCTCTACGCTTTCGCCTTTCATTTGACAAGCGATGAAGGTGCCAAAAAAAGCGTCGCCACTGCCCGCTCCCCCTTTGGCCTTGATTTTGTAAGGGGTAATTTGATAAAAAGAGCTACTATCATGATAATACGCTCCTTCTCTTCCTTTGGTAATAATAATTTTTTTTGTTCCCATTTTCTTGATCAGCGCTAACATTTCTTTGATCTCCATGTCTGTTCGACCTATCAACATTTGTGCTTCTTCAAAATTCATTGATACCGCCTCGCATCTAGCGACCATTTTTTTGAGAGTTGCCAAATCTTTCTGTAATTGGTAACCGCTGGGATTAATAAAAAGTTTTTTGTTTGTTCCGCGCAAAGCTTTCAAAATTTTTCCTTGCAAAAGCGCTGAATATTCGGCGATGCCCGCCACATAAATAGCGTCGCTATTTTTGACGATACTCTTGACATCTATTTTGGAAAAATCATTAGCCTCCCTATACATTAATATCGTTCTATCTCCCGTCGGTCCCGCCAGAATCAGGGAAACCCCCAATTTACCATGATCGCCCTTTTCTACATATTCCGTGGAGATATTGTATTGGCGAAAGACATCAAATGTTTCGCTATTCAAAGCGTTACTGCCCAAAACAGTGGAAAGCGCTACTTTGATATTGAGCTTAGCCATCGCCACTATCGCATTGCAAGCCGAACCGCCCAAATCGTAATGCATTTCTTTGATAGAAAGTTTGTCACCATAAGGAAAGGAGAGATAAATTTTTTTACTACCAAAATACCTCCCCGTTACTAGCAATTTGGACGGAGCCAAAATGAAAATATCCTCAACGCAATCTCCGAAACCAGTGATTTGATACCGCATTACTACACACCTACGGATACAATACGGATATACGGATGAATTTAATTTTTATTATCTGTATATCTGTAATAATTCCGTAGTGTCTAGTGACTTGAAAATAGTTTGATGTGTTTTATCACCTCTTCCTCCATCACCCTTCCCGCCTCGCCCAAGATTTTGTATAGTTTTAATTCTGGGTGTGGACGGTGGATCTGTCTTTCTATTTCCGTAAGCATTACTAATTGCAAGTCAGTGTCCACATTCACTTTTCGGATGCCATATTTAATCGCTTTTTTCAAATCAGATTCTGAAACTCCCACGGCATGGCCTATTTTCACTCTCCATTTTTGCAAAGATTTTACTATTTTCGGATCAATCATAGAGGCGCCGTGCAAGACTAAGGGAACAGGAATGATATTTTTCAAAACATCCAGTAACTGGAAATTGATTGCTGATTTTTTCAAAAATTTGTAAATGCCATGCGAGGTGCCAATAGCCACCGCCAGGGCGTCGCAATTGGTTCTCGCCACAAACTCTTGCGCTTGCAAGGGATCGGTATAAATAATTTTTTTGGCTCTTGCATTTTCTTCAGCTCCACCGATAGTGCCAAGCTCGGCTTCCACGAAAACTCCATAGCGATGCGCTTGATTGACCACAGAGCGAGTGATTCGAATATTACTTTCAAATTCATAATGCGATCCGTCAATCATCACACTATCAAAGCCTTGGTGAATAGCGTCGCCAATAATGTCCAAGTCCATCCCGTGGTCTAGGTGGAGAAAAAGTTCAATTTTATATTTTTTGGAATAATATTCTCTAGCGCCCACAAAAAACTCTAGTCCACTATGACGAATAGCGCCTTCAGATACAGCTAAAAAAATTGGCCTCTTGGTTTTCCTAGAAGCCACAACCGCCGCTTCAAAAGTCTCCACATTACTCACATTGAAATGCCCAATGGCGATATTTCTTTTTTCGGCAAAACTATAGAGCTTTTTTATTCTCATAACTCCACCAATTACTGCAAAACGATCTTGTCAAATTATAATTAAAATTTCTAATTAACCTAATTGACCTAATTTCTAAAAAAGAACTAATCACTCAATTACCTAATTGGATACTTGGGATTTATTTAGGTCAATTAGAAATTAGGGCAATTAAAAATTGTCACTATCTAGTAGCTCTCTATTTTCCTGACAATCTTTTCTACCGATTCTGGCTTCATGCTCTCTCGACCAATGACAAAACCAGAAAGCTCCGAGATCTCCAGATATTCTTTGAAGTTTTCTGTCGTTACGTCGCCACCATAAAGTATCGGCGGTTTGGGCACTTGAACAGTGGATCCCCCGAGGCCCACCATGCCTAGCAAATATTTCTTGCGAAAACGACGAAAAATCATGCCTTTGATACTGCGCACTACATGACCAACTTTTTCAGAAGAGATGGGTCTGCCAGCGCCAACCGCCTCTAGCGGCTCATAAGCAAAAATCATTCTGTTCACCTCATCTGCGGAAAAATTAGAGATCACATTGCGAGTTTCTTTCAAATAATTCCTATAGCCAACGCAGACAATAGGAGTCATATCCATTTTCAAAGTTTCGCGTATTTTGGCAATCACTATTTTGTCGCTGTCTCCCAAATAACGCAACTCGCTATGGCCAACCAGCACATATTCCGTGCCGAATTCAGAAAGCATTTTGGCCGATACCTGGCCAGTATAGGGGCCTTTGTCGCGCCAAAAGACATCTTGCGCCCCCAAGCCTATCGCTCTAGTCCGAAAGTCTCTCACCATTTGCATATACAAAAAAGGAGCGCAAACAACTAGCTCCGCTATATTGCGCGCCCTCTCTTTCTTTCCTTTGCCGGCAAATTTGTTGTAACTGGCCAGCAGTCCTTTGGCTTTGACAAAAACTGTCGGACTCATTTTCCAATTACAAACAACATAATACTTCATCTACCCCCCCCTTGTATATTTGTGATTCAAGATTCAAGATTTAAGATTCAAGAATTTATTCCTAAATCATGGATCTTAAATCCTGAATCTTCTTACTATTTCAGCGCCGATTCTATTCTCTTCACAATATTATCTTTTGGTTGCGCGCCAATCATCTGATCGATGATTTTACCTTCTTTGAAGATCAGCATCATTGGGATACTCATTATTTTGTAGCGACCAGCGACTATCGGATTGTCATCAACATTCAATTTCCCGACGACGATTTGACCCTCCATCTCCTGCGCTATTTCTTCCACAACAGGCCCCAACATTTTGCAAGGTCCACACCAAGGCGCCCAGAAATCTACTAGCGCGACTTTATCGCTTTGCAATATCTCTTTATCAAAAGAATAATCATCCAAAACTACTGGATTGGGCATAAAATTCCTTTCCGCTGATTACTGCTCTTCTATTTAGGATTTGCGCGCTTAACCTTCTCCGCAAAGAGGTTCGACCTCTGGGCATCCTTTGCCTGCCCGCCTCTGGATGGAGGTCGAACCTCAAAATACGCACCGAATATATAGAGAACGCCTGACGTTAAACGGCAACTTAAAAATAAGGCTGAATGCGCAAATCCTAACATCATGATTATACCTTGCCAAAATAATCTTTCCAAGAGGGTTTTTGTCCCGACGCACCATATTATTAGAATATAATGAAGTCGGGATTCCGACCTCTTGACAACGAGCGTCGGAAACAAAAACCCCGCCTTTCACAAGAGGTATGGCCATTCTCTGTTTTCTTTATTCTAACTATTCCTCTCCAACCTCAAGACTTCCCTCAAAGCCACTAGGCCCACTTCTATATTTTCATTTCTTGGCTTTCTGACAAATAAAGATTCCACCAAAAGAAGAGGGGTGATAAAGATATTGGCAAGACCGAAGCGACTGCGAAAGCTCGCCCAGACTAATTCATAAGCTAGCGCAAAAGAGATCAGAAACATCCCTAGCACTACCAATAACGCTAAGAGAAAGCCCGCTTCTTGAACGTGAAAAAATACTAACGACAAAGAAAAAAGAATCACACTCCAAGAAGCTACTACAATGCCACATCTCGGATGAAGGAGTGAAGCGTGGCGAATAGAAGCGACATTTATTTTTCTTGCATTCTCGTAAGCATCCACTACTTCGTGTTCGGCACCATGATAATTCAAAAATTCCAGCTCGTCTCTATCAACTATGCTAACCAAGGCAAAAAGCACTACAAAAACTATGAAATAAATTATCGTGAATAAGAAATTATAAGCAAAAAGATCGGCGCTGGCAGAAGCATCGCTATAAAAGCGAATCATAGCGTGATTGACTACTCCAAAGAAAATAATAGCGTACATCAGGTAGAGTCCGAGATTTTTCAGCTTTCTCTCGGCGCGACGCCACAAAGGCTTGGAGCGCCAATATTTCTTGGCCAATTTTTTCTTACATGAAAAAGCGAAGATACGCAAAGACAACTCTTCTGTCAAATAAACTATCCCCCTAATGAAAGGATAAGCGAGAAATTTATTTTGCCTCAAGCCTCTCTTGACACCAGAAGTAACCACATCAATATCTCCATAATCGTCTCGGACCGCCAAGGCCAAATGATGCTTGGTGCGCATCATCATGCCGAAAGGAAAAGAAGACCCGCTCACCGGAATAAATCCGCGAGACGACCCTTCTTTCTTTGCATTCTTCATTTTCTTATTTTTTTTTGCCCCGATGAGAACTCTTCGGGTCTTTTTCATTTTCTTAATCATTAGCCCTCCTAGAACTAAGCATAATCCAGCTGACAAAATATATCAACCCTCTCTTTTCCTGTTCTTCTGTTTCTTATTTTCGGCTTAATGGTAAAAACGGGAGGCTAAAATCTTAAAAATATGAGACAATA
>CAYHEQ010000038.1:2617-8020 GCA_964355795.1 uncultured Candidatus Saccharibacteria bacterium | reverse complement strand
GGCGCCGAAGGCGCCACTACAAACCCCCGTCTGCCGTAGGCAGGCGGGGGTTTTGAATTCCGCCCTCCCAAAAAAGTTCAATCTGCCTGTTTCCCTAATGTCGGACATTGGGAAGAAAAATCCGCTTAGATTTGACAAAGTATCATATTTGTGAGATAATTTTACCGTAGTAAGAGGAGGAGACCTACGGGTCTTCTTCTTGTTCTTTTACAGAACGAAAAACCAAAGAGGAAGGAGGTGAAATGAATGCACCAATTACCAGTGGTATGGTGGGATAACGGGAAAATCGATCGAACGATAGCTCCCGAAAGAGGCATTTGGGCGCTGGTCGCCTATGGTCTGCTTTTCGCCATCGCGGTGATTTTTCTGCGAAATTGGTACGGCAAGGTAGAACCTTCGGACATTTTGGCGGAAAAATATCTTCCGCCGAGCCAAGAAATACTGGTGGCGCGCGTGGAAATAGCCCATGAAGCGGAAAAGATTGCTAACAGAGCGCTAGGGGCAATCAACCAACACGAGTATTCCTTCGCGCGATTGATCCACGACCAGAGAACCCTCAATGACCTAACCAACGCAGGAAACGACGATGTGCATACTGCCTTGGGAGAAATCTACAAAGCGTTTTCTAGCCAATGGGTTAATCTCGAGCAAAGGAAGATCGTGGCCCTTGGCGCCAGGAAAGACATCGCCGAGAATATCGCTTGGCATAGTTTTTCTCGAGAGGTCAATATGGCCAAAGAAAAGCCCTGGCGGACGAATAGAGCGAAGATGCGAAGCACTTCCAACGCCCTGACTGATTGGCTTGGTATCGGGCTAGATCTTCTGCCGATTTATCTACTTGGGCTAGTTCTCGCGCCGATTTTCTTCGCTGTCCAATTTTGGGAAAGAGAAAAGAGATTTTCTCAAGCGCTGACATGCGACCCGACCGGGACCCTGATTTGGACGGTTTTCTGGCCGATTGGGCTAAAGGCTTTCGCGGTAGAATTTGACTTGCGAGATAGATACCATCATTTTCGCAAGGTCTATCTACAAAGCAAATCGAAGGATTATCGCCTGACAGAGGAGGATGAAGATGCCCTTTGGCTTCAAGCCCAAGAGCCCATTCTCTCCTTTGAGAAAGCGCAGGAGAAACTCCTACATTTTCCGGGGCTGGCTGTCCGGCGATCGCGCTGGGCGGTGGCGGTCTCCTGCTTCTGCTGTTTTTGCCATTTCGTCTTGCCAAAAGGTGCCACGAGAAAATCTTTTCCTAAGGCAATAGCGCAGACGGATGAGGCGCCACAGGCGAAAGTGGGAGTGACTAATGGTTCGGATTCGGAAAAAATTGGCGGGGATACTGCCAGTTCGTCCGGCATCCTGCCCACGCTGATTACGACTGTTCTTGTCGCCATACCGATTACTTTCGGTTTTGTTCCCTCGCGAGAATTTCTCCTGCGGGAAGCAAGACCGCGTGGTCCCCCGATGGCGGGGAGGAAATCCGAGCTTTCATCCTCCCTCGCTAGTATGAGGAGAGGAGGATGAAGAGATGGGAATATTCAAATGTTTTGTGCAGTGGGTATTGATCATTGTGTATACCGCCCTTGTCTTAAAATTTTTTGTAGAAGGGATGAAGATCCTTCTAGATCCTAAAGCGCGACTACGGAAAAAGGTTGCTGTAATTGCGTTGGCCATCCTTTCTTTATTGTTGTTTTTTCTCCTAATACTCCTTGAACCGTCGGAAGCCCACGCCGCCGAGTTGCAGTCCGACACCTGGGGCTACACGCACATTGTGTGCGAGGAACCGGGCAGATGCGATGCAACCAAGGCGAGGGCGAGATCTACCGTCAATTTCGCCACCGATACACGAATGTTCATTGAAGTCGAGGGCGCGCACGCGCAGAAGAATGGCGCCAACCACATCCAGCAGATTTGGGTGATGAAAAAGGTGGGCCAATGGGACTTGCTCGTAGGACGGCTTTTTCTCTCCGCTGCCACCAACAACCCCCCGCCATTCAATTTGGAAACGGCCAAATTTTCTCGCTCCCCTTTCGAACCATACGCGTACGGCCTGCAAGTCAGAGGGGAAATCGGGAAAGGACTGCCTGCGTCTTTTGACTTCACGGGCAGTTCGGTCGGCAATTATCGCGACCTCAATGCTAGTCGTTGGGAAAGCTCCTGCCGAGTGGAAAAGAAGTGGAACGGGAAACTGTCCACCAATTTCTACGGCAGTGTCTCTCCGGACTTTCAGCGCGGGAGTATCGTGACGATTGTCAGAGTCAAGAAAGTGGCTGGACGAGCGGGGATCTATCGAGCAGGCGAGGAATTGAAACCGGATTTTTCCGGCGAATATCTTTTCCTTGAGCGTTTGGTGACACCCAGCGTCTTCGTCCACGCGCAGATTGACCACCGTCAGCAATCAAAACTGGATTCTACGGTGAGTACTATCGGCGTTCGCCTAAGCGACAAAAAGGGAATTAATACCTTAATCGTTGACCGCGAGATGCCGAACCACGGAAGCGGGAAAACAGTCATCCGCTTTCAGCGCAAATTTTTCTTTTAATTTTCAGGGTTAGTGGCGCCGAAGGCGCCACTACAAACCCCCGTCTGCCGTAGGCAGGCGGGGGTTTTGCTATCTGTCGAGACAACACCTCAATAAGTACTTATGGTTGACCCCATGCTCTTGCATGGAGCCAAAATGAACAATGATAATTCCAAATAAACATATCGCTCCACGCCAGAGCATGGGGCAAGCATAGGGCAAGACCATAGGAGATATCCGACATTGACACTCAACCCCACCCCCTACACTGTCTTCAAAAATCCATCAGTTAACTCCGGCTGGGGCTTCATATCGGCAGAAATCGCCCAGATAGCTTCGAATTGCGTTCGCATCATATTGGCAAAATCACGGCTCTGCACCACAAAACCAAACATTTCTTTGCGCGAAGAAACAAAAGCCACCTTGTCCTCGTACACCCAATAGCTCATCTCCCATTGCATACCTTTTGGCGCCAGACGCACCGTGCGCAGATGCCGTCCGCCTATACCAAAAAAGGGATATTTTTTCAAATCCACCCTTTCATCTTTTGGCCAGATCGCGCGGATAGAGATACCATTTCTGATGCGTTTTCTGTTGCTATCGGCGAAATGTTCTCTACCCAGAGTTTTAACCACACTATTCGCCGACCAAAAACTGACTGTTTCAATATCTTTGTACCAACGCACCATATCTTGCGTAATCTGCTTCACGCCCTCTTTGCCTTCGTAAAATTTAATTATCGGCTCGGCTCTATTGCTAGCTTTGGTCAATTTTGGTAAAAGAGTTTCTATCGTAATCTTGTCGCGCTCTAGTTGGTCTATTTTTTCGGTCAGTAATCGGGGTAGATTTTTCACATCGGTAGTTTGAAAAATCTTTTTGTTTTCCTCGTCGCGCTCCACAACCAGTCCTTTTTGAATGAGAATTTTCAGATTATCGTACACCGAAGGACGGGGTAGCCCCAGCCGTCCCGCTATGTTTTTGACTGAAGATGGCCCCTGTTCTAGAAGAAAAAGGTAAATCTCGCTGGCCTTTTCTGAAATATCAAATTCTTTGAGGATATTGTTGAATATCATGATCCTTGATGATTAATGCTGATAATAGTATAGCTTGTTTGAAATTGGAAAGCCAATGATTTATTTAGTGTCGCCTAGGGTCAAACTGCGTTTATAGACGTTTTTCGTCGGTTGTCGCCGACATATTGACAGTACGGCATTAATGATATAGTATTATGCTATTCTTGTCAATAGTTTATTGGGAATAGTCCCCAGCTATGGACAAGCGCGACCTCTCGCTATCGGCGAGAAGTTAAAAACTTGAAAAAAGGAGAATGACGGTGAAGAGAACTTCTTTGGCAATATTCTGTGGGGTCTGGATGTGGTTTGTGCTAACAATAGCTTTTTCTTTGAGCTTCGCAATATTGCCGTTCCTGGATGTAAAAGATCCATGCTGTGTGAACGCTCCAGGCTTCCTCAAGTCAATACCATCGTGGGTTATATCAACAATATTATGGGTCGGACTAAACATTGTGCCCTTTTCGATAGGAGCAATCGCGAGCAACTTTACGACATTGCTATTTGCGAGAGCCAAGCCAATCAAATCTCCCGAACAACTATCGAGGGATTTACCAATAAAGGGCTTTCCGCTCAAACTCGCGCTCTTAACTTCCATCGCCGCCATAAGCATGCCCGTATTGGTTTCCTACCCAATCGGCTTGCATGATTTCCCGTGGCTGAAAGCATCAATGAAAATAGTCACGCTGTCTGTCCTGGGAGCGTGTTTCTTTTTGGCGCTCTGGCTTCTGGAAAAGCGCCGAAATTCGCGCAAAAAAGGAGGGGAGTGATGGATATACTAGCTCTCTTTGGCGCTCTCCTGTTGTGGGCCTGTGGGACTGTCGCCAACGGTTTCGTCTTGAGCGTATTATGGAGATGGTTCATGATCCCCATATTCCATGTGTCCGAGCTCTCTATTCTTCCCGCAATTTATGTCGCTCTGCTGACATGGTTTCTCAATTTACATTGGTGCGACGATGAGAACCATAAGCAAGAATCCGTCGAGAAGAAAAATGGCGTAGTGCTGAGCATAATCTTAATACACCTTGTGAAATTGCTACTTATTCTTTTCGCCGGGTGGATATTGCATCGGTATGCGTAAAAGAGCTACCGCATCGCTCCGGAAAGGAGAGAAACGATGAGCGTGTTTACGCAAGTGAAAGATGCCCTCGAGAAAGATCCTCGGACTGTTATCGTGAAGGCTGAAATAGGAGAAACGCCACGGCCATATTGCTCTTACAGAAACTATGACCTATAATTCACGGTCGTGAATTATAGGTCATAGCCACAGGGACTAGACACGGCAAGGTTAGATGAAAATAAAGCCACAGCCAAGCCCCACATTTGACAAAAATGGCTTATGTAATACAATTTTCTGGTAGTGAAAAAAATGAAAGGGGATCCTTCACATGGAAATGTCGATCGCAAGACGAAACGCCTTAATACTCCGCTGGTCATTGCTGACAGCGGGGTTGATTGCCCTGTTTTGGACAATCTACTATCTTGTCGCTGGCGAAGTGCCGGCGACCTCCAGGATTGTCTGGGTGATGGCTCATGGGAAACAGGAAGAGATCGCCACCATCCTTCCCTTCGCCATATCCCGTTGGTGGGATATCCTGATTGGACCAATCTTTATGCCCGCCATTATTTTCTTGGCAACCAAGGTAAAAAAAGAAGATATGGTCATTGGGCTGATCGTGGGACTGGGTTTTGGGCTGGTCGCTAGGCTGGTCTTTGGGCTGGTCGTTGGGCTGGTCTTTGGGTTTGGGGTTGTGATGAGCGTAGGGGAGGTTATTGGGAAGAGCATAGGTGTTGTGCGTGTGGTGGGAAAAATTGTAA
>CAYHEQ010000038.1:0-2607 GCA_964355795.1 uncultured Candidatus Saccharibacteria bacterium | reverse complement strand
CCCCCGTCCGGGCCGGGTGCCGGGTGGTCGGCCGTGGGCTGTGCCTTGGGCTGGTCCTGGGGCTGTTGCTTGGGCTGGGCGTTGGGCTGGGTCTTGGGCTGGTCATTGGGTTGGTCATTGGGCGGGGTGTTATTGTCAAGCTCCTCTCCAGAATCCCGACATTTTTTCCCAAGGTGAGGAATTTTTTCCTCGCCAATGACAAAAAGTAATTTTTTCCTAGTGGCGCCGAAGGCGCCACTACAAACCCCCGTTTGCCGTAGGCAAGCGGGGGTTTTGCTATCCTCATGCAATTCTCCGGGCAATGTCCGACTTCGCCCATATCAAGAGACTATTGTAGCTTGAATATCTGCTTGAGCTTTTTGTCTACCGTCGTCATATGCGCTGGTTCTAGCGTTCCGAGCGTTCCGATAATGATTTTTTTCTGTAGGGTAGCTAATTTGTTTACCTTTATCACCGAATCGACTTTGAGACCATTTCCCTCTGATTTACTCATGGCAATATCGAAAGCAAGCTTCCTTTTTGTTTTCACAGAAGAAATGAAAGCGACTACGCAGTCATCGCCACCGCCCTCCCAATGCAAAATAAGAGCGGGGCGGACTTTCTGCCCCGAGAGATCAGTAAAAGGGAAAGGAACAAGAACGATGTCTCCTTTAGACATATTTTTTCTTTAAGTAACCTCTGAATAATAAGCTTGAAGCTATAAAATCAAAGATTTTTTCGATAAAATTATTGAAAAAATTTTGAGTTTAGCCAAAGCTAAGAGATAAATTTTTTCAATAATTTTAGCAAAAAAGATTATTTTAGAGCTACTGCTCTATTGTTCAGAGGTTGCTTAAGTCCTTGGCGGTATAGAGCTCTGGTTCTTTGACCAAAAAGTCAAAACTTTTGGAGTAAGCGTTAATATTGGTGATGTCATCTACTTCTTTGTTGTAAAAGCGCGGGAATTGAATGAGCAGAGCATCAATGCTGTCTCGTCTGCCAACAGCAAAAACCTCACCGCCATATTTGACGCGGTTGACGATGGCGCTCATATTTTTCCTTGCGACTGTAGTTGTGATAGTTTTCATAGCCACAATGTACAATATGTACAAAAATAATGCAAGGAGCTTTGTCTATCTAAATCATTTACTAAATGTAATCCTTTCTTTCCTCAACCAAAAGCGGTAAAATAGCCGAGAACAAAGACGGCAATCCCAAGGCAAAAGGAGAATCCGATGCTCTTTAATAGACAAGGTATGAAGTTCCTAGAAGAAACAGCGGGGAAGATGTTGACCACTTTGACGAAGTTAAGTGTCAATCAAATCGCCAACTTCAACGCTCTGAATGATTTTTTAATCCCGCAACACTCCAAGAGAACGAACCGGATGAAGCTGGCCATCATTATGCTTTGCCTCGTAAAAGCGATTGAAGCGGAAAAGGCTACCGTTATTCCCTGTTTGCACCGAGGAATCTATTCTCTGGCCACTGACCATATTCCCCTCCCTAGTCTGAAAAGAGGACTGAAAGAATTCGCAGAGGATTTCGGTATGGCGAGGAAAGATTTTGAAAAAATCACTCTCCCGGAAGCTGATCTCTGCAAACAGCCACAAAGCAGGGGAGGCTCCCGATCTTTCCCCCGACCTTGACAGCCACCCGCCGATTCGGCAGGTGGCTGTTTTATTTTTTTGCTTTACTCTAGTATACTTGGCAAAGTCGGACTTTGCCCAAATATGCTTAAGATCGTTGAGCAAAAATGGACCCACCGAGAGTCGAACTCGAACCTCATCCATGCCATGGATGTATTCTACCGCTAAACTATGGGCCCACGAGCTACTCATATTTCCTCAAAACAATATAACACATTTTCTCAAATCCCCCAACAGAAAAGAGATTTTATTGCCAAACTAAGCAAAATTTGGTAGAATCAGAATGATGAAAGAAAGTGGCGGGAACCGCCCTTTGACAAAAAAAGGAGATCGACCTTGGACTACAAAACTTTCTGTTACGGAAGTTCTGCGCTTTTTGGACTCGCGGGATGCATTGTGTATTTCGTTCCCATTTTCCAAAGAAAAACTCGACCAAAGACTCTGACGTGGGTCATCTGGGCTATTTGCGACACTATTCTGATGATGGGGATGATTGCCAGAGATGCTCTTAATGGGCAGATGCTGGTGATCGTTCCATGTGCTTGGCTATTGGTCGTCATCTCCTTACGCTATGGCATAAATGAGTGGACCAAGACTGATTCTGTCTGTTCGGTTAGTGTCGCCTTGGCTATAATCTCTTGGCTTTTTACCAAAAATCCGGAGACGGCGATTGCCTGGAGTATAATCACTATCACCATCGGCACAGGACCTACCGTCCAATCGGTTTGGACAGATCCTACCAGAGAACGCTGGTGGCCGTGGGCATTTGGTCTGATTGCACCGATACTGACAATATTTTCTTTACGACAATATGTTTTTGCTTCACTGGCACAACCGATTGCCTTTTTGGTTTTGCAAGCGATTATCGTCGCACTAGTGGCCAGACCACGCGCGCCGATAGGCATAAAGGAGAAAAGATTATGAAAATACGTTTTTTCCGTAATGAAAAAGGACACTCGGTGTAGAATGAGTGTCTATGAAA
>CAYHEQ010000037.1:0-8259 GCA_964355795.1 uncultured Candidatus Saccharibacteria bacterium | reverse complement strand
CCTTTTGGGGTGTTTTTTGTTTTCACAGGTTTCGGAAACCGGGGAATTCCCTGGTTTCCGAAGCCTGTGAGCTATGATTTGCAAAAATTCCTCCTTTTCTTTGTTATTTTAATAAAACTATTGACAAACTAGCTAAAGTATGCTAAAATAGACAAATCAGATAAAAAACCGTTTTTTGACAATTTGCCGTTATTTCTTTCTAGCCTATTGTCTGCCAATCAGTTCGCCCATCAGGGCAAGCCCTCATCGGGAAAACGACTCTTCGTCACTATTGGAGACAGTTTGCTAGAAAGAAGTAAAATAAACCCCCACAGGGGTCTTAGGAGGGGAAAATGCGACAAAAGAGAGAGTTTCGGAGGAAGACTATCGGGATGCCGGTGGTGGACGGACAAGGCCAGAGGCAAGCTTTCGAGCGTCGCAAGGCGCGAGTGGTGAACCTTCTGGAAGCCCAGATGTGGCTCCTGGCCGCCACCAGCTTGGTGGTTGACGAAAAAGAAATGGCGAGGGATCTGACTCCCTGCCAGCGGGGAGAGCTCAGGAAAGGCTCTTTTCGGCTGGAAACGGGGCGAGAGTTCCTCCGGGTTTTGGCCGTAGCCACCATCAACGGCGATCCGGCCAAAAATAAACTGGTCATGAAAGCTTTGGTTCAAGCCGAAGCTTTCGTCTACGGCATCACCGGCGAAGTGGCCAAGCTGGTCAAAGAGCTCAAAATCGTCTCGCGGTTTGAGGCGATCCAGCTTCGCAACCGGCGTGGAGCCAGCCGTCGCCAGAAAGGCTCCCAGCCCGCGATCGGCGTTGCCACCTTCGCGGTGGCACAGGCAAATGGCCTTTTGGCCGTTGCCTAAAAACCCCAACAACAAATATTTACCTCCAGACGCCGAACTGGAGGCAACCACAGAAGGTGGTTAAATATGACAATCCGGCGGGGGGATGAGGCCCCGCATCTTGAAGAAAAACCCTTGTTACGGCGACGAGGGTTTTTTGTTGCTCAAAATTAGTAAAAAAGCTATAATAGCCATAGGTTTGGCAGGCGCTTGGCGCCTAATCCAATTTCAAGGGGGACGCGATGCGCCTTAACATTTAGGGGAAAAAACCGAAAGGCTCTGTTATTCGAGAGCGAGAAATCCATTTCGCGTTGGTTTACGACAGGCAGGGAAAGAAGGTGGTGCGATTTTGGTTCGAGTTTTGTTCCAGGCCACGTTTGGTCGGAGAAAAGTCGCTCACTATCGCCGATATGGTGGAGGCGCAAAATGGGCATCGTCTCAGCATTCGTTCTCCTCACTCCATGTCTTTGGACTGGCAGAGGAGTCAGGCGCGAGTTTTCGTGGAGGAGGCCTTGCGCTGTTTTGACCATAATTCGTGGGCGGTCGATCTTTGGACCATCAACAATGGTCGAGGGATTTTACGACGGTTGAGCTCCGTTGTTTTTGAGAGTATGGAGCCGATTGAGCAAGCGGAGGGGTGGCTGATCTTTGTCGCCCCCTTGGTGCATCGCGCTATGAATAGCCCTCGCTATATCCGCCCGAATTAATTTAATTTTCTGATCCCAAGCGAAATCTTGAAAGCCCGCCGAAAGGCGGGCTTAATTTTGACAAATATTTCCTGCAGATATTGAATATCTGCGAGGCCTGTCTGAAATTGACTAAAATGGCTCAAAAAGATATACTTTCTTTGTTATCTGCAAACGTGGTTTTGTAGATGATTTCTGAATGCTGCGGTGGCGGAACTGGCATACGCGCAGCCTTGAGGTGGCTGTCCCGCAAGGGTTGGAGGTTCAAATCCTCTCCGCAGCATTCAGGCTTCAATCAAAATAAAGAATGGTACCCAGAACCACGAAGGGTTCTGGGCCCAGCACTCTGTGCAGTGCTGGGTACGCGCAGCCTTGAGGTGGCTGTCCCGCAAGGGTTGGAGGTTCACCCCAAACCACATGGGGTTTGGGGCGCCCAGCACCCTTAGTGGCGCTTGGGCAAATCCTCTCGTCCGCATTTATCACCAGTATTGACTTTATTTTTTTATACTGGATAATTAGGCTGAAATCAAAATATAAATACATAAGGAGGCTCGCATTTTGAGTGCGTGAAAAAAATGGATAAGAATAAAAGTATAGCCTTGGTTTCTGGAGTTGTTGTTATAGTAGCCATTTTATTGGCTATTTTGTTTTTTTATAATAAGGGACAAGAAAGGACTATCTCTCGAGATATTACACTAGCTCCCCCTATCATCCTAACGCTCGATAAGGAATACATCAAATCAAAAGATCAGTCAACAAACTACATTGTTTTTTCTGCTCAAGCGAAAAATACTACTGCCAAAAAATTTGATTACTATGATTATCAAAAATCAAAAAATTTCACGAATAATAGTTATAGAAGCAACAGTAGTACACCAACTCTCCGCACCAGCAAGAACCAGTCCTGTCCAATAAATACTTACTATACTATTTCTGCCGGTACGCAAAATATTGGAGCTATGATTACTTCCGATTATCTGCCATCCGAGAATAAGATTGGTCATTTAATATATGAATGCTCAAAGAGCGCGACGGGCGGGTTCATTATGAATTATGAGGATAAAGACTATAATATTAATTAATATTATGCAATAAGCTCTTTGGAGCAAGGAGGAAAAAATGAGTAATCAATCGGAGTTTATACAAGAAAGAGAAAGAACTTTTCTTGAAGCAGTTTTGCCTATAGTGTTTTTTATTTTGACAATTATATTGGTGCAACAGATTATTAACATTGTTTTCCCAATAGAAGATAGCACTCGCATAATAGCAAAAATTATTATTGACACGGCTCTTATTATTATAGGTTTAGCCTTAAAGCATAAGATTATTGCCGAAGCGATTCTATATGCGGGAGTTATAAGATTTGCTTTAGTATTTTTTCAATTATCAGGTTTCGATCCTACTGTTCGAGTGATAGTTTTGGTAATTGCCGTAGCAGTGTTGCTTACGGTTGGTTTTGTAAAATTTGGCAAGAGTTTGTCTAGTGATCCTCAAAATAAGTAATAATCAATAAAATAAACTAAAAAACAAGGAGAATAAAATGGAAAATCCAAAAAGTAATATAACGGGCAGTGCATCCCAAAATACTCGGGAAGAAGACAATACTCCAAGGGTTATTTTTAAAATGATTGCTACGATTGTTTTGGTTGCCTTAGTGCTATCAGTAAGCCGTATATTTTTGTCTCTTAGCGATAGGGGTGGCTTGTTCCTATATTATAATTACAATGTGTATATCTCTACTCAAATGATGGCGTTTCTGTCAGTAGTTTTGATATCAGCTGTGCTTCTTATTGTCGGCGCGTTTTTGGCAAAAGAATATGATGTTATCGGCACACCGATGTTAATTAGCGGTATGTTTTCCTTGGTGTTTATTACAATTATGGCTTATTTTAGCAAGGGTGTGCGCTATGGCATAACTAATTCTGAAATTGGTATGATGCAAGGGGAAATTGTTTTAACTCTTGCAATAGTTGTTGAATGGATCGGTCTAGCGACATATTGTTGGCTCCATTATCCTCCGACAAGTAAGTTTTTTGTTAACAGAAACATATAAGTATAAACAAAAATAAATGAAAGAAGAATTAATTGTTCAATTCTTTAATCGTTTGGGGTATGGAACGATTTTGGATACCATTACGAACAGTATTAGCTACATACCTTTTCTGATTGGCCTGTGGCTTGTTTTGGGTATTATCGCTCTATTCTTGGACAAGAAGAATGGCAAAGTAGTTTTTGTTTCGGCTATTATAGCTATAGCCTTGCATTTTCTGATCTCTGAAGGAGTATTCAAGTATCTTGTCGCCGACTATGTCATGAGGGTGCGTCCGTACATCGAACATCCCGGGTTGATAGTCGGAATGGGGTACGATATGTTCAAAGATTCTTCTTTTCCTTCTAGCCACATGGCGAGTTCGCTGGCTGTTCTAACGGTTTTCACTTATTTTTATAGAAAGGTTTGGCCGGTCGTTCTCGTCTTTGTTTTATTCATGGCATTTTCTCGTCTACATATGGGAATGCACTATCCGAGCGATGTTTTGGCTGGTATTGTTTTAGGAATAACCTATGGTTTTTTGGGGATATTCATCGCAAAGAAGATATTCAAAAGGAAAAAATTAAAGTAGATCTCGTAAGTAAATCGATAAGAGCAACTCATCTTGAAATATGGGTGAGTTTTTTTCAATTGAAAAGCCCTCTTTTTCAGGGTATAATAGTGAGGTGAAAAAATTATTAAAAAAATTGGTTCCGCGGTTTATCTTTTCCTGGTATTACTACCTGTGGGCTTGGGGTGGGGCAATCATTCACCGTCGGCCTTCCCGCAAGATGGTGGTGGTCGGGGTGACCGGCACCAAGGGCAAAACTTCCGCGATCAATTTCATCTGGTCGGCGCTTTCAGCCGGCGGGATTAAGACTGGACTAATTAGCACCGCCAATATTAGAATCGGCGAGAAAGAATATCTCAACCCCTACCACATGACCATGCCGGGGCGTTTTACCATTCAAAACTGGATGGCGCAAATGGCTAGATCCGGCTGTCGCTATTGTCTGGTGGAGACGACTTCTGAGGGCATTAAGCAATCGCGCCATATCGGTATTGTTTACGATATCGCGGTTTTCACCAATCTGACGCCAGAACATTTGTCCGCGCACGGGGGCAACTTTGATAAATATAAGGAAGCCAAGGGAAAATTGTTCAAAAAATTGTCCTCAAAACACAAAAAAATAGACGGCCAAAAAATCGAAAAAATAATCATTGCCAATGCTGATGACGCGCACGCGGATTATTTCCTCTCTTTTTCGGCGGATAAAAAAATCACCTACGGGATAGAAAAGGGAGCGGATTGTTTGGCGGAAAATATTAAGGTCAAAAAAGACGGTGTTTCTTTTGGTCTTCTGGGTAGACAATTTAATCTTGGCATCACTGGACAATTTAATGTGTCCAACGCCTTGCCGGCGATTATCATCGCGCGCTTGGCGGGAGTGCCTGATGACGCTATCAGTAAGGGGTTGGAAAATCTCAAAGTAATTCCGGGTCGAATGGAGGAAATAGACGAAGGACAGGACTTTCGCGTTTTTGTGGACTACGCGCACGAGAAAGAGGGGATGACCAAGGTGCTTGAAACTGCTCGCGAGATCAAAGAGGGCGGTGGACAGATTGTTGTTCTTCTGGGAGCGGAAGGCGGAGGTCGAGACAAAGCCAAAAGGCCGGAGATGGGAGAAGTCTCCGCCAAGCTTGCCGACATCGTTATCGTCAGCAATGTGGATCCTTATGAGGATGATCCTGTGCCAATCCTAGAGGATATCGCCTGCGCTTGCGAAAAAAATGGCAAGATAAGGGACAAAAACCTCTTTGTCATCGAAGACCGTCGAGGGGGGATAAAAAAGGCTCTTTCGTTGGGCAAAAAGGGTGATATAATTTTGATAACAGGCAAAGGCGCGGAACAATCTATCGTTATCGGGGGGAAGAGATTTCCTTGGGATGATCGGACGGTGGTGAGAGAGGAGCTGGGGCTGGTAAGCTGGTAAGCTGGTAAGCAAATCAGCTAGTAAGCTGGTAAGCAAATCAGCGACCAATAATAGTAAAAATAAAAATGCAAAAAACTAATGGCAATTTGCGAGAGGAAGAAAGTCCGGCGCTACATTTTTTCTTGTATCTGACGGCTTTTTTTTCTCTGGCTTTTGCTATTTCCGGTGTGATTGCTATCGTCTTTACCTTCATTGACAAGTTCATTAAGGACGTTTCAAGTGTTGATTATCACAATTTTTATATGGCCGAATCAGCGGTCAAATACGGTATCTCGGCCATCATTATCGCCGGTATAGTTTATCTGCTGACCGCGCGTTATATTAACAAACTACTTTTTACCGGCAGTATCAAGGAAGATTCGCGAGCGAGAAAGTGGCTAACCTATATTGTTATGTTCGTGGCACTGGCGGTTATTCTCGGCGATTTGGTAGCGATATTGTCCAATTTTCTTGGTGGCGATGATTTAGCTACAAAATTTTTCTTGAAAGCTTTGACGATGCTACTTGTGGCCAGCGCGGTCTTTGGTTTTTATCTCTGGGATATGAGAAAAAGAGAAATAGAGGGCAAAAAATACAAGGCCAATCTGGTCTTTGGCCTAGGACTTACTGCTGTTTTCTTGGCTCTGGTCATCGCGCCTTTCTTTTTCATTTCCAATCCTTCTCTGGCTAGAAAGTTCAAAACAGATGATGCAACGGTGGACAAATTAAGAAATGTTGATCAAGCTGTCCAGAGTTATTATTGGAACAATGATAGGAAGAAACTGCCTGCTTCTTTGGACAAAATTACTGCCCAAGCATCTTCTGGCGATAGCGCGTATTATTCTCTCCGAGAAGAAGATACCAAAGTGGTAAGATATACGGTCAAAGGAAAAACCGATTACGAACTTTGCGCGGGATTTTTGGCTGATAGCCGTTCGGATTTCGCTGATATTGATTATTACAATAAGCAGTGGCAACACAAAAAAGGAGAGCAGTGTTTTGCTCGCCAAGCGCAAGATAAGGTCAATTCTTATCCGAAATTAATAGAATAATACTAAGGCGTATGGGGGCGTACGCTTCTCGTAGGAGGTAATGTATGAAAGGAATTTTGACAACCATGGTGGCTCTTGTCGCCATTATCATCGTGGGGGGCGGAATCTATTACGCGTCTAATGCCAAGATAGACAAGGTGAAGACTGACGCTGACAAGAAGATTACGGAGATAGAGAAGAAGCTCAACAAGGCCGACGAGGACAAGGCCAAGGCGGAAGCTGAAGCCAAGAAAGTGGACACTACTGATTGGAAAGCTTATAAAAATAATACCGTTGGCTTCACCGTTTCTTTGCCCAAAGATTTGGTGGTGGAAGAGACGAACAGCAATCTCGTTACCGTCCGCACCACTAAGCTGACGGCCAAGGCGGAGAATGTGGTTCTCGCTATTTCTGATAACACAAAAAACAGCAGTGTGACGGGACTAGGCTTTGCCGACATGGCTAAGAAAATGGCTCTGGACGCTTATACCGTTACTATCCCCGGGGGTAGTCAAAAATGCGATAGCGTCAAGGCTACCGACTTCAAAACCGAGGGCGGTCTCAACGCTTTGGAAATGAGCCTTTCTTGCAGTAAAACGGCGACCACGGGAGAAAAGACCAATTTCACTGTTTCTTCGGTTTATGCTTTGGACGTGGCCAAATTTGCCAAGGGTGGCGCCAAAACCCTGTTGCTAGCTCCGCCACTGCCAGACTCCAAAGTATGGGATACGATAACGCCAGAAATGTTTAAGGCGATGGCTGATTCAGTGGTGTTTAAATAGGGGGGTAGGGACTAGGTGAATTTATAAAAAATGAAAATGAATATGAGCCTCCGGAAGGAGGCTCATATGAGTAGATTTTGGCTCAAATTTGCAAAATTGTTGACAAAAAGACATTCTTGTAGTATAATGGTAGATAGCACGAATCGCTTTTTCAAAATTCGCGCAAATACGAGGGAAGGGGAGAGTGACCATGTTGAACACTCTGAATGTTCGAGCCGAGATGAAAGGTTTGGAAGTGCTTGCTGTTACCATTTCAGGTTGGGTGGGGGAAGTCACGATGAGGGAACTTCAACGGGAGTTTGATGCCAACCTTCAAGTGGTTGACTTGCCGAAAAGCTTATCGGTCGAGGCTCTTAGCGGGGGTTCAGGACTGGATCTTCTCCACATGGAAGCGTCCGAGACCATGAACCAATGTTTCAGCCTTTCTCTAGCGCTGGAGCAGGAAGGGACATCGGGCAAAAGCACCCTGCTTCTGCACCATGAGTTCTATTGCCACAAAGATTTACTCATAGCTATGAACTGCAAGAGGGAGTTCATAGTTCATTTGCGCAGATGCCCCGTTCGGAAGGATCTCCCCACCGGAAAGGATCTCGTGTCGGTGGAGATCGTCATCAGGAAATCCGGCCTGTAAAGCGGGCGAAGCCCGCTCTCGCTTTTAATTTTTTTAGAGCAACAAAGCGCCTAGATAACATCTGGCGCTTTTTTGATTTCGCGCAATAATTTATTTGGCTAATTTAAACTATTTTACCAAAAAAAGGTGTCTTTTTTAATCACTTTCCAGCCCTATCCAAACCTGTTAAATTGCAGTTCGGGGTTTAATGTACCAACAAACCATTGACAAGATTTACAAAATATGCTATTATGGCAATGTATTAAAAGAGCTAAATTCCACCCTGAAAAAGGACACTCTCATTAGTAATAATACCTGCCTCTC
>CAYHEQ010000036.1:0-8382 GCA_964355795.1 uncultured Candidatus Saccharibacteria bacterium | reverse complement strand
GAAAAAAAGATTGAGGGCGCAAACCCTCTGCGCGTATTATAGCAAAATCACCGAGCAAGAATCAAGCTAAAAGAAAAACGCCGTCTTGTGAAAAGACGGCGCTTGCAAATTCAACGAAAAGCAGGTTATCTGCTGAAAAGGTCAAAATCCTCAAATGGCGTAGCCCTTGAGCCATCCACTAAAAATGGGTGTTCTTTCTTGACCGCCTGATGCATCAGCCAGGCAATTTCCCGATAAGAAAAGTGTCCGGCAGACTTTGTCCGCAATTCGGTCAAATAGCCCATCTGCCGAGGATCCATGACGGCCACCCATGGGATATTGACGGCTAAAGGCAGAGCATACTGCATTATCTCAACTGGTAGCCCCACCTCAACCATATCAAGAGCGAGAGTTCTTGAATGGTCAAATGCTTCTCGCATAATAGCGTCCACGCCTGCTTCGGTGAAATCGCTTGGGATGGCGCATCCAAAAGCGCCTGTCGGCGCCTGCAAGAATTGCCTATTCTCCCGATGTCGGTGGAGATCTCGAAACGCCCCATTGTCTACCAAAACATCGAAGGTTAAGGCTCCCACGCCCGCCCAGCCTTCGTGAACAGGATCGTGGTCGCCACGAAGAGACTGGATCTCTTTGAGAAACTCCCTTTTGTCTTCGTCGTTGATTTTCTCCACTAAGGAAAGAACATTCCCCAGCCTCAAGCCAAATGCCTCTGGGAAAAGAATAGAGGAAACAATCTGATCCAACGTTTTAGACTGGGGTATCAACTGAACGGGGTTGCCATAAACAGAATCCTCCTCGTTCCGAAACTGTGGCGGAAGCGTCAGATACTTTTCGGTAAAAGTTCTGGCGCAGGCTCTGGCGTCAATGATGAATTTGTTTTCGCCCACATGCTTCATCAGGGTTGGCAAGACAAACCCACCCTGCTCCAGAAGCTCGTCCAATGCCTTTCTGACTTCCCATGGCAGATTTGGCAGATTCAGCTCTTCCAGATATTTTACGACCGCTTTCAGAGCATAATCGTCGGCCGGTAAAATCGTCAGAGCTTCTTTGGCTCGCCTTCCCATTTCTCGGATCTCCGCCAGAGGATGTGAAGACCAGGCGCTGATAAGCGCCATATAGGTTCTGGCGCTGGCCATCATCCCCACTCCCGTCAGAGTTGAGGCCGGCAAAACGTAGCGAGCCAGGTCAAAAGCGCGCGCCTTAATCGTAGCCTCAAAACTACCTGCTCTTTTTGTCTCCACCTCCTCTTTCCTGTCTGCGTACTTCTGCGATAGAAACCGCACAAAATCGGCGTGGAGCCGACGGTAGAGCGCAAAAAGACTTTCGCATTGAGCGACATATCGCCTTTTCAATTCCGCGTGGTTTTCCAACTCCGGCGGTGTAGCGAAAGCCGCTTCGGAAAAATCCATATAGCGCGTGGAACGTTCCTGACAATCAAGCAGTCGGTGATGCAGGGCAACAATGGCCGCCACGATAGAGATACTCTCCAGAGACAATGGCGCGTGCGCCAAATCCGCCACACTGGCATGGCCGTAATTGTGAAAAATCTCTTCAAAGAATTTTTCCGGACGATTCGGCGGGACAGAATAAAGCCAAGCCAAAAACGATGTTTCCGGCGTCGCCTTTGATCGAGAGAATTTGGCTAAAGCGTAAGCTAAAAGCTCTGGTGGCACACCCAAAATTGTTGAAGCTTTTGTCAATAAACCCATTTCTCACCTCGCAGTTTGGATTTAACCCTTTGGGTTATTAAGGAACAAAAACCAAGCCCTCCGAAAGCCTGGTTGATTGTTGGTCTAATCATAGCATGCGAAAGTCATCCGCCACAAGCCCGATACCCCCGACCCTGAGATTTACTTACTAGCTTACTAGCTTATCCGCTTACCCGCTTACTAGCTTATTTACTTACCGCCTTAATCCTCAAGCTATTGAGCACCACCGAAACGGAGGAAAAAGCCATCGCGCCCGCGGCGATGATGGGATTGAGTAGCCCGAAAGCCGCCAGGGGAATAGCCGCCACATTGTAGGCGAAAGCCCAGAAAAGATTTTGTTGAATGACGCGAAAAGTTTTTTGTGAAAGCGTGATCGCCTCCACCACCTTCATCGGACTGCCTTTGACGATTACAATATTACCCGCTTCAATAGCAATATCCGTCCCCGTCCCCATCGCGATGCCGAAATCC
This sequence comes from uncultured Candidatus Saccharibacteria bacterium, assembly GCA_964355795.1. Classification (GTDB taxonomy): domain Bacteria; phylum Patescibacteriota; class JACPGU01; order JACPGU01; family JACPGU01; genus CAYHEQ01. The sequence goes on along the minus strand of CAYHEQ010000036.1, from coordinate 6,205 downwards.
GATTGAGCCAAAGCCGGCGCGTCATTGATCCCATCGCCGACAAAGGCGATTTTTTTTCCTTCGCTTTGCAATTTTTTGACAATCTCGGCTTTTTGCCCGGGCAAAACTTCGGCGAAGATCTGGTCAATCATCAGTTGCCCGCCGATGGCTTCCGCCGTCTGCTGATTGTCGCCGGTAATCATAATGGTTTGAATATGCTTAGCTTTCAATTGACGAATGGCTTCGAGAGCATCGGCTTTCACCGTATCGGCGATGGCGATGAGACCTAAAATCTCTTTTTCTCTAATAACCACCACTACTGTTTTGGCTTCCGCCTGAAGTTTTCCCAGTAGAGACACGACATGTCGTGTCTCTACTTCAAGATCTTGCATCATCTTTTGATTGCCCACTGCTACCAATTTTCCGTCAATTAAACCCCTTACTCCCTTCCCAGAGACATTGGCAAATTTTTCCACGGCCAATAATTTCACGCTGTCTTTTTCCGCTCGCTCGGTAATCGCTTTCGCCAGCGGATGGTCGGAATTTTTGTCGAGCGAAGCGGCTATTTGCAATAATTCTTCAGGCTTAACCGTACCCTGCGGTTCAACATCCGTCACCACCGGTTTCCCCTCCGTCAGAGTGCCGGTTTTGTCAAAAATCACCGCGTCAATTTTTTTTCCTTTTTCCAAAGACTCGCCATTTTTAATCAAAATTCCTTTTTTTGCTCCCAAGCCTGTTCCCACCATGATAGCGGTCGGGGTCGCTAGACCGAGCGCGCAAGGACAAGCGATGACCAAGACCGCCACCGCCGGCACGAAGGCCGAAACGATGTCTCCTGTTGCCCAATACCATATTCCCGCCGTAATAATAGCGATTAAGAAAACTATCGGCACGAAAATACCGGAAATTTTGTCCGCCAGTTTTTGGATTGGCGCCTTCTGTGTCTGCGCGTCAGAGACCATCTGGACAATTTGCGCCAGCACCGTTTCCGCTCCTACCTTGGTGGCTCGCATCGTAATTGCACCGTTGATATTGATAGTGGCGGCGAAGACACCTTCGCCAATATTTTTCTCCACCGGCATACTCTCGCCGGTTAACATAGATTCGTCTATCATTGTCTCGCCACCGACTATTTCCCCGTCAGTTGGGATCTTCTCCCCCGGCAAAACGCGCAGAATATCGCCTACTCGCACCTGATCTATCGGGATCTCTTTTTCCTTGTCGCCTTCAACCAATCTTGCGGTTTTGGCGCCTAGTTTCAAAAGTTTTTCAATAGCCTCAGACGCTTGACCGCGAGATTTAGCTTCGAAAAATCGGCCGAGCAAAATCAGCGCCGTAATGACCGCGCCTATTTCAAAATACAAATCTTCTCCTCCGGAAGACAATTCCCAGAAACTAAAGATTAGAGCCGCCAAAGTCCCGACGGAAATCAAAGTATTCATATCGGCGGAAAAATAACGCAATTGTTTGACTGCGCCCTTGTGAAACTCCCAGCCGATAATGAGAATGACGATGGTAGACAATACTGCTTCAATAATCATGCTGGTGTTGAAGCCGAAGTATTCCCACGGCAATTCTATTTTGCCCATCGCCAAAACGAGGGGCGGGAGAGCCAAAATCATGGCGACGATAGCGCGATTGCGAGCCTTTAAGGTTTCAGCCGAACCGGTGGGATGTTGATGCTCTCCTTGTAGAGACACGCCATGGTGTGTCTCTACGGAATCCGACATTACCGCCTTATAACCAACGCTGGCCACCGCTTTGTGGAGGTCGTGTTCGGAAACTAAAGTCTCGTCAAATTCCACCGTTGCATTTCGCAGAGCCAAATTCACCGAAGCGGACTGAACGCCGGCAACCTTCAATAACGCTTTTTCGTTTTTCAAAACACAACTGGCGCAATGCAGACCCTCAATTGAAAAAGTTATTTTTTTCATGTAGCAATTTTTAGCTTTATTACTATTATTCACTTTCAAATAACACTCCCTCAAAATCCCAAATCTCAAGCACCAAATCCCAAACAATATCTAATGTTTGAAATCTCAAATCCTAAACAAATCCGTTTTTTATCCCTTCGAGTAATTCGTTTTAATTCGTGGAATTCGTGACTGTAAATCCCGCCCCCGGCGTGGTCATACCCATCGCGCAGAAGAAAGGGTAAAAACCGGGCTTGGGAAAATTCACTTTAATCGTTTTTGTTCCTTCTTGCGGGAGGATTTCTTGAATGTCCAGATCCGGCTGGATGAGGATTCGCGCGCAACCGGCCGCCCTCCTCCCGTCTACCACCCAGTCAATATCCGTATTGGCCGAGACGGTGAAATTGGCCGGAAAATAATCGTAGTCCTCTATTTTCATTTTTACTTTGTTTTCGCTAGCTACATTATCCTCCTTTTCTGGCGCTTTTGGCAAACTAACTGAAACCGCCGTATTGGCTTTGGCCAAGATTTTCCCCACGCCCAAAAGATTGGCTCCGCCACCGAGACCGAATACTCCCAGCGCGATAACGATAATGCCGGCTGTCGTAACGAAATATCTTTTGGCTGTTCCTTGGAGGAAATTCGCCAATGCCCCCACCGAAAGCAATCCCGGCAGAGTCCCCAGCGCGAAGATGCCCATAGTCAAAGCGCCAAGCGTAAACCCTCCTTGCGAAAGAACATAAAGCTGGAGCGCTTGCGTAAATCCGCAGGGCAGGAAGAAGGTCAGCGCGCCCAAAACGAAAGGTTTCGCGCCCCCGCTTTTGGCCTGTTGATGAGAAAAATGACCAAAAATTTTTGGCATTTTCAGCCCCAAAAGCCCCAGTTTCGGAAAAACTCCCAGCATCTGCACCCCCAAGACCATCATGGCCAAAGAAGCGATTACGGCAATCAAGCCACTGATCTTTGGCGAAAGAGACAGACTGCTTCCCAAGATTCCGACCAGACCACCGAGCAGAGTGTAGGAGATAATCCGACCGAGATTGAAAGATAGTTGCGCGCGCCACAGAGAGGCTTTTTTCATTCCTTGCTCCAAGAGGCGGGTAGAAATAGAGACCAAGAGCCCACCCGTCACCGCCATACAAGTGGAAAAAGCCGCTACCAAGCCCAAAAGGAAGATAAAGCCATAACTCATTTCTTCTTTGACACCAAAGCCTTCGGGCAGGAGATTGAGTTTTTTGAGCAAAATGTAGACGGAAAGAAGCAGTAGAGCTACCGCGCCGATCTCGCTCCAACGATTGACGCCCACCTCGGAAGACTTCCCCGCCTCTCCTTCGCGACGAACCTGATAGGGCGTATCGCTCAAAATTTCGTTAAGGTGGCGCAGAGAAGGCTCGCGCTCGGCATAGATTTTTAAGTTTCCCAGAGCCGTATTGGCGCGCGCCTTGACTGCTCCGGGAATAGTCATCGCCACCTTCTCCAAAGTGATTTCGCAAGCCGCGCAATGCATACCGGTTACTTTGAATTTATATTTTTTCATAGCGCACCATTTTCTCTAAATTATTATTAACCGAGGTTCGACCTTAGCTTCGAACTTCTCCAAGGTCGAACCTCTCCTCTTTGCCTCTAATTATTACTAACTGCTCGAATAAATTCGTGCCTGTTTGATGTCATCCCCGACTTGATCGGGCCCGCCCGCATCGATACGCCAGCCCGCAGTAGATACAGCGTTTCTGGCGGGCGAAGCGTTTCGGGCAGGGATCCAGTTCATTAAGCACTATATGGTGATATATCGTACTGGATTCCCGCTTTCGCGAGAATGACAAGATAACACAAACAGGCGCGTCAAAAAACACGCCTCCGATTGAGAACAAAACTTAGAACAATTTCGGATTCAAAATCCCCGCGGAAAAAAGCTGTGACCAGAGATAGAGTGGCCGAAGGATGATTTGCCTCCGCCGGTAAAATTTTTTAGAAAAATAACACGAAGAGCGCCGGAAATCTTTGCCTAGATAAAGCGCGACTACTAACAAAAACAAAATGGCGAAAGAAAAATAATTCATTATACTGGCAAATCGCGCTTGCCAATCAGTGATCTGCTGGATAGCGCTTAATGGGCAGAAAAGATTCGCGCCATGCGTTATCGAAACACATTGCGACTCTGGCTCCATGTGACCACTCGCGAAACCAAAATTCACACCAAAAATAGCCACGAGAAGATAAAGCGAAGCAAAAGCGATCACTATCTCCCGCAAAATATTTTTAGTTAAAGCAAATGGCATAGCATTATTATTTTATCACAAACTTTTTTGCACAGCAAAATATACTCTATTTTTCGACATAGACTGTTTTTGCTTTTTTTAGAACATCTTTTCTGATGTGCCGACTCAAAGCCCCCTCGGTCACCAGATCTACTTTTTTCTTTAGTTTCTTCTCCAGTTCATTTTCTATCGCGCACAAAGTAAAGTACCCTATGCCAGATTTGAGTGTGACAAGAAGATCAATATCGCTTTTGGCGGTTGGCTTGCCATAAGCGTAAGAACCAAAAAGCTTCGCTGTTTTGATATATTTTCCAGCGATACCAGTCGAGACACTATCGGTGATTTTTTGTTCGAGCTGTGTCATAGAAACATTATAGCATCTTCTTCAAAATCTCATTAACCATCGCGGGGTTGGCTTGACCATGCGAAGCCTTCATCACTTGTCCGACGAAAAAATTGAGGATAGGCGAATCGCCATTCGCCCCTACGGTATGACGATACTGCTCGACTTGTTCGGGATTGGCGCTGATAACTTCGGCAATGATTTTTTCCAGCTCTCCTTTGTCGGAGACTTGATGAATGCCTTCTTTTTCCATAATTTCAGTGGCGGATTTGCCACTGTCCGCCATTTTGGCAAAAACATCCTTGCCGATTTTGGAAGAAATCTCGCCTAATTCTAGCTTCTCGGCCAATTTCGCTAAATCCTGTGGCTTAATTTTGAAATCAGCAATATGCTGGCTATTCGCGTTCAAATAGCCCAAAACATCAGTCAGAATAATAGAAACGATCTTCTTCCCAACGTTCAACGTTAGGGAATTCCCTAACGTTGAACGTTGGGAGAGATTAACCGCAGATTCAAAATATTCTGCCAAATCCATATCGCCGACAAAGATCTCCGCGTCTTTTTCGTTCATACCAAAATCTTTTTGGTATCTCCCTCTCTTCTCCGCCGGCAATTCCGGTATCTGCGTTTTCAACTCCTCCAAATCAAACGATTGCTTGTGATTTGTCATTTGAGATTTGTTATTTCCGTCAATTACTATTGGTGGCAAATCCGGTTCCGGAAAATACCGGTAATCATGCGCCTGCTCTTTGCTCCTCTGCGAAAAAGTCTTTTGCTTGGCCTCGTCCCAACCGCGCGTTTCTTGCGTCACCTTCCCACCTTCTGCCAAAATCTCCGTCTGCCTTTTGATTTCGTATTCCAAGGCCTTTTCTATCGCGACAAAAGAATTCATATTTTTCACCTCGGTTTTTTTGCCTAGCTCTTTCTGTCCCACTGGCCTGACCGACACATTGGCATCGCACCGCAAGTGGCCTTTTTCCATATCGGCGTCAGAAATATCAAGATAACGAAGAATGAGGCGTAATTCTTGCATGAAAGCTTTGGCTTCGGCCGGCGTGGAAAAACACGGATTGGTGACGACCTCCAAAAGTGGCGTCCCCGCCCTGTTCAGGTCCACCAAAGAATAATCGCCGGCGTGGATCAATTTCCCCGCGTCTTCCTCGAGATGGATGTGCTCAATGGGAAAACGTTTCTTCTCATTCGCCCCGAAGTCCGACATCTGGGCATCTTTTGATGTCGGACTTCTAAATCCGTCTGCATCAAGTTCCAAATATCCTCCCACGATCGGCGGAGTGGTTTGACTTGTAATCTGATACGCCTTCGGCAGATCGGGGTAAAAGTATTGCTTCCGTTCGAAATTAAATTGTGGCGCGATCTCGCACCCCAAGGCTAGACCCAGAAGATAAGTCCATTCCAAGGCTTGCCGATTGGCCACGGGCAGTGTCCCCGGATGCCCCATGCACACAGGGCAGGTAACAGTATTAGGCTCTTTGCCCTCAGCATTATTGTCGCAACGGCAAAACATTTTTGATTTGGTCTTCAGCTGGCAATGGATTTCCAGACCAATGACGGGTTCGTAAGGCATAGGGGGCTAGGTTATAGGTGATAGGTTTTAGGTGATAGGTTATAGGAGAATGATAGCAGAAAGAGTGCTGTAAAAAAACTATTGACTTTTATCATAAAAGGGTGTATAATGCAAGGGTAGTTAAAAA
>CAYHEQ010000035.1:0-8519 GCA_964355795.1 uncultured Candidatus Saccharibacteria bacterium | reverse complement strand
ATCCGAGATTCAAGTGTGACTGGAGTTCAGACGTGTGCTCTTCCGATCTAAAAATCGGCGCGCGCAAGAAAAACGGAGAGAGTGGGATTCGAACCCACGAACCACTTGCGTGGTTAACAGTTTTCAAGACTGTCGCCTTCAACCGCTCGGCCATCTCTCCGCGACCCCATTATTTTACCAGAAAGCCCTATTTTTTCCAAACAAAAAACCCTTCTTAGCTTTTGGGCAGACTTTGTGTATAATGAATCTGGATTAAAATTAAACTGACCGATATGGCTAAATCCAGTCAGGCCAATGATTCTTTCGCTGAATTGTGGGCGAAAGGCTTCAAGAAGAAACCTAGCCGAAGAGTCATTGCCGGAAGTATCATTGCGGTGGCCGTAGTTATTGTTTTGTTAGTAATCGCCGCTGTCGGCAGTCGTAATGATGATGACCAAAAAAGGCTGGACAATCTGGTGGATAAGCAAAAGCTGGAAGAAACCAAAAATTCTCTAGAAGGTCAAATCAGTGATTTGCAGAAAAAAATTACCGATCTGGAAAATACTTTGAGCAGTAGTGGTAAGGGCGCCGATGCTCCGGCCATTACCGCCGGTGGCAAGGGCTTCATTGAGGGCTCTCTGGGTTATCCGGGCGATTCTATTCCCAAGGGCGTAGAAGTCTGCGCGGAAAATATGGAGACGAAGAAACTTTCTTGTACCAAAACGCAAATCCAAGATCGTCAATACAAATACAATGTCGGTTACAAAATGGAGATAGCGTCCGGCAAATATACAGTTTACGCGACCGTGCCGACCGCAACATGGAAGGGCTACAAGGCTTATTATTCGGAATTTGTCACTTGCGGGCTGAATAATATCGGTGGTTCTTGTACCTCGCACAAACCAGTGGAAGTAGTGGTGGGCGACAACAAGACCGTAACGGATGTTAATCCTTATGACTGGTACAATTTGGGAGGGAAGCAGTGATTTTTATTTGTAGAGTACGATAATTTGTCTAGTGTACAATTTTTTCGGACTAATATATTCGCCGTGAAAATCAAACCAAACCTTCAGAAAATCTTCTTTCTTATATTTACAGAGAGCCCCTATCTCCGGGTCTTGGAGGTAGATATACTCTTTGTCTAGTCCGACCACGATGGCGTAATGGCCTTCGGCAACGGTTAAATATGGGTAGTCATTACGACCGCGAGCAAACCAGTCCACGATGACTGGCACTCCTCTATCCAGCCATTTTTTAATTTCAGCGAAAGAGCTGTTATTTTTTATCAAAATTTTAAAGCCAAATTTTTTGGCTACCCTCCTGGCATCTTTCTCGTCCGTGCCTCTCTTGGGACTATGTTTCATGAGGCGAGCCAATTCTTTTTCCGATTTTTTCACCCCGAAATAGTCCAGCAACATTTTCATTGTCGCCGGACCGCACATTCCCACACCGAGAGTTTCTTGAAAAGATTTGACAGGTAATAATTTAGGCATAAATTGCAATCCGAGGTTCGACCTTGGGGAAGTTCGGAAGTTAAGGTCGAACCTCTAATTAATTTAGGCATGGAATTTCTTAAATTGTCCAATGTCGCGGTCTTTGTAGAGTTTGGGCAACATATCGGACGGTTGCCAATTTTTCTTCATCTTTTCGATATCACTCTCCGTATGGTATTTCCCCTTTTTGGCGTATTCGTCTTTTTCCTCTATTTTTCCCACTTCGTGGAAAATGATTTGAGCGATACGCATACCGACAACGAGCGGAATAACAATATTGCTGAAATTAGTGATTTCCATCGTCCAGCGATTAACATAGCCGATATCGCCCCAGCCAGCGCATTTGCAAACGCCGATGCCAATCCGGCCCAGAGAACTCCTGGCGCGCATCTCGGTCGTCAGAGCCGGTAGCTTCCCTGCGCCGTTTTTCCCACCGATGAATTCAATAGTGTGGGCGAGAATGGTTTCTCCCGGCGCGACCAAGATGATCCGGTCGTCGTCGTCCAGATTGTAGAAAGGATTGATTTTGGATCGCACTTGTTTTACGAAAATAGCCGTCTCTACCTTGCCATACATTTTTTGAATAGATTTTTCCCAAAAAGGATTGAGCGTCTCGGTGTCGTGAGCGCGACTTTGGCGGTAAAAAAATTGTCCCAAACGCACATCGCAACTACTGTTGGCGATGGCATCGGTGTTGAAAGGGTCAATAATAATATTGCCCGCCTGGTAATGTTTTAATATTTCTGGTTTGGAGAGGACGGACATGGGAAATTTAAGATTTAAGATTTAAGATTCAGGATTTAAGATTGTAGATTTAGGATTCAGGATTTAAGATTCAGGGCTAGGGTTAGCCTAGCCAGTTGCGGAGGCGGGGGAAGCGGGAACAGATCGGCAATTTCGCGCACCAATTCTCTAGACCCCAGACTCGGCCGGCCTTGAAACTAGCCAAAACCAAGAGAGCAAAAGCGTAGATGACATGTTCGTCTACGATGAAGGCGTGAGCGTTGGGATAAGGGAAAGACAAAATCGGCAAGTAATAGAGCGCCATGAGCAAAACGCCCATGATTCCCGCAAAACGAGTAAAAAGCCCCAAAATTAAGGCGATGCCGATGAGTAGCTGTCCCCATTCGTTGAAGAAATTGGTAACATTGATGACATCAGGGCTAGCCAACCATTGATAAAATCCGGTAAAAGTCTTAGCGCCGGCCAAATATCCGGCCGAAGTCCACTGGGGGTCTAGGATTTTCGTAATCCCAGAGTAAAAAAACATCCAGCCCAAAGATAAGCGGAGAAGGAAAAGAGACACTTTCTGAAAACGCGAAACATTGTCGTTTTTCATAGGTTTTTATTTTTACTTTTAATGTTTTTGGCAGTAATTTCTTTAAATTTTTTGTCTAAAGCTGGCCTTATTTTCTCTCCGACATTCTCGTAAATCTCAATCAGCTCTTCATAAGTATTTTTCCCGCCGAGAAAGTCCCAGAAATCTTTTCCTATCAAGAAATCATTGCCTTTATCAAAGAATTTTAAGCATGTCCATCGCTGGTAATCTTTGGGAAAATAAGGGTTATAGTACATACCAAGATAAATTTTAACTTTTCTTCCCTCGCTTGCTCTCATGGCAAATATTTCTAAAAGGTCTCTTTTTGCGGCTCGCATCTCATTTTTATTTGGCTTTGGTCCTTTAATCTCAAAATAAATTTCGTCTCCGTTGTCTTTTTCCAAATACAAATCAACAGTTTGGCTTCGGTTTTTCTTTTCGCCCCGTTGACTAGCTACAAAAATTTCTTCGGCTTCAGTTTTGTGGTTTGGTTCTCTGGAAACGCTATCCAAAGCGCTTAAGATATTTTCAAACTTTCTTTGAGCTTCACGAGCTACATTGCCCTTGAGTTTATTTTTGCCTTGTAATTTTTTTGCAACCTTAAAATTTTCGGAAGCTACCATTTTCGCTATTGATTCGTGCCAATTACCGAGCGCTGTTTCACATCCATGGATAAAACCCTTTGCCAAATATCCCTTTTTTGTAAAAAGCGCATACTGAAATGGCTTTGATGAGTCTTCATCATTGAGACTATAACCATTGATTTTTTTACTAATTTTTACTAGCAAAAATTTGTGGATTTCTGATTTTATTTTCTGGGATAACGCCATGATATTATTTATTCTTAAGGTGAAAAATTATCTCCGAATAAGGATTTTTGTCTCGTTCGGTACGATTGAGCACAGGACGTTTGTATTGATTGATAATTTTCATGTCAGCTATTTCTGCGATTCTTGGATACAAATTCCATTTATCATTAGCTACTAAAAATACATCAAAATCATCTGCGAGAAATTTTTTAGAATTTAGCAAAACCCGAGAGATACCATCTATGTAGGATTTTTTCGCTTCGCCTCCCTGTCCTTTGTATAAAGGGCCAATTTCCAATTCGTCTTTTCTCTCAAAACCAAAAAGGTCATACGCGTAAGCGTGTTGCTCATGATAGTCTATCTGGCCAACATATGGCGGAGAAGAAAAAATGCCTCTAAGCTTTTGTTTCTCAATGAGTTCATGAAAATCTTTATCTCTCTTTTTTACTTCTTTTGCGATATCCACTGTCCGTGAATCGCCAGTAATTGAAGCCCAGTGAGCCCCATTTTTTAATTTCTGGAATTCCCCTATCCTCGCGATAGTATCATTCGCATAACGGTCGATCCAGTATTTAATGGAAAAAAGAGGCTTACAGATTTTTTTGTGTTTCCAGCAATAATAGGCTGTAATTTGCGGTTCTTTGAGGGTTGCTAGATCAGAGTGGGTCGTCGCTCGGCAAGAACGAATGGATCGGCTTAAGATAATGGCTAAAATTCTTTTGTTTTTTTCATCTTTTACCTTCCTGATCTGTTCAAAGGCAAAATCAATTTCTTTTCTTACATTTTTGATATACCATTTGTCAAGGAAAGTTTTATTATTCTCTTGTTTGAGCTCGATTTTATATTTTGCCACTAACTTTTCGTAAATATCAAGAAACCGCTCCTCTTTTTCGGATGCATATTTGTTCTCGTTAATTTCTTGCTGATATATTTTTCTTTTAAAATCTGGCGAAGGGAAATTTTGATTATTAAATTTAGCCAGCTCGAAATAAAGCTCTTTTTCAAATGCATCTATTTTTTTATCAGTTTCAAATTTGCTGATTACTGAGTTTATATTTTCTATTTCCCGACTTAATGAATTTGTATCATAATCTAAAAGCTTAGCCTCTGTTATCATGCAATTGAAGCGAGAAATATCAATCCCGATCGAGTGGATGCCGATCTCATTGGCTTGCACCAAGGTTGTGCCTGACCCAGAAAAAGGATCTAAAATGACGTCTCCTTTTTTGAAAAAAGTTTTTTGTTTAAAGCTGTCCGTATGGTCATCAATGAAATATTCCACTAGTTGAGGGATGAATTTGCCTTTATAGGGGTGTAGTCTGTGAACATGTTTCGTAGTATCTTTCTCTCTCAAGTGGTCAAAAGACAGATCCCAATTCAGGTCATTGCCCAGTTTCTTTTTCCACTCTACTTCTCTTTGGCCACTAAATGATTGATAATATTGTTCTAGGTCATCAACGCTTATTTGGGTAGATCCATTTTCTCCATACTTTTTCACTTTCCCGTATTGTATGAGGTAGGAGATATTAGACTCACTAATATCTCGGCCAAGAAAAGAACTGGCCCAATCACAAGCTTCTCCTATGGTTAATAACTGTCTGGTATTGGTTGCTTCCATAATAAAAATAACAATTTACTTTACGTTTTTATTCTATCAAGAACAAGTATTTTTTCAAAGCCTCAAATGGGGGAAAAGGAGGCGGAGGAAGTGGGCTTTGGGCAAAAGATACCAGAAAAAGCGCAGATCAGCTAGTTTTCTTACCATATAACCCGTCCAGCCAACCAAGGTTTTGTGACCGAAGTGGGCGATAGCCCAGCGCGGGCCGATGGGGAGGATGTAGGCGACGGGATGTTTCTCGCGCGTCAAAAGTTTCTCTCCAGCTATTTTTCGGCGAATATTTTCCGCTGTCAATCGCCCGTGCGCGATAGCTGATTGCGCGGTGCCGGCATCGTCAGTATCGGCGCTGTCGCCAATGACGAAAATATTTTTTTGTTTGTTTGCCCGCAAGCGTTCGTCCACGATAATTTGTCCAGTCTTGTTGTGGCGCATTTTGGCTTTGTCAAAAAAAGAATTATTTTTGACGCCCGCTGTCCAAATGACCGTCTTGGTCTTCACGCCGAAATCGCGGAAGATGATATTGTCGGCGTTTTCACGCACCACTGTTTTTTTGGTCAAAATTTTCACTTCCAATTTTTCTAATCGTCTGGAGGCAAGTATGGACACATTTTTTGGCAAATAGGGGAGAATACGCGAATGTTTTTCTACTAATTCAATACCAACTAAACTATTTTTCCGAGCAAGATGAGCCAATTCTCCGGCTAGTTCCACTCCCGTTGGTCCGCCCCCGACGATAACGATATTTTTTTGCTGACGAGACTGATGAGCCAAAAGTTTTCGCAGATGATTTTTTAATCGCAAAGCGTCATCGGATGATTTGAAGGGAAAAGCTCTCTTCGCCAGTCCATGAACATCGCCGAAATTGGTTTCGCTCCCCAAGGCCAAAACGAGATAATCAAAATCATATTTTTTCTGGCCAATGATTTTTTTGGTTTTAACATTTAATTTCTTCACGCGGTCTAGAACAACGCGGATATTTTTTCTCGCGAAAATATCTTTGAGTCGCACCGCCACTCCCGGCGCGTGACGGTCGCTGACCAGGCGGTACAAAGAGGGTTTGTATTCAAAATCCGTCTTGTCGCTGATTAAGGTAATGGCCACACTGGACAGATTTTTCTTCGCCAGTTCCAGCGCTGCGCTCACGCCTCCAAATCCCCCACCGACGATAATGATTTTTGTTTTGGTTTTTAGCATGAATTGATTATAGCAGATAAGCAAAATAGTATGACGAAAAATGATGAAAATAATATTATGGCTAAATTAAGCTACAAATCTGCTTTACTTATCTCTCTGTCTATGATAGGATAGCCATAGATCGTAGCCAAAACTTCAGCAGGGGGTGATTTGATGCGAGAGGCCATTGTGACGGTTGGTACGAGAGGAGCAGGTAAGTCGAGCTTCTGCGAAAAAGCAATTGCTTTTGACCCATCAATTGTCAAGGTCAGTCGAGACGAGATTTTGCTCGAAATGTTTGGCAGTACGTATCGGGACCCCTATGTCGGAAACCACGGTCCGGCTTATGATAAGATGTGGAGAGCTGTCAAAAAACATCTCAAAGCTTCAGAAAGTAAGATGATTCTTGATTTATGGAACGGAGATAGCAATGACCGTCACCATATCATCAGGAAACTACGTGAATTCGGAGCAGATAGGGTGGTGGCGTGGTACTTCATAACCCCAGTAGAATTGGTTGAGGAGTGGTTCTGGAGAAAGCCAGGTATCGCAAAGAGTGGCGAGATGAGAAATCACCAAGGCAAGGAGTTAGTTTTTTACTCAAAAGATGCTCCACGTCGAGACCACGAACTTTTTCATCAGCTTGCCGCAAATATCTATTCGGATGACTTCGATGGAGTCATCAGAATCAATCCAATTACAACAGAACTAAAAGACATCATCTGTTGTCAGACCAGCTTCAAATGGTAGGCTGGTTTTTTTGTATCATCTCCACCGCTTCTGACCAAGAACGGGCGCGTTTGACATTGGCGGGTAGAGAGTGGTTTCGGTTCCATGGATGATCAAGTAGAATCACCTGCCGGCAGATAGGGGCGCATTCTAGGGCGTAATGCGCGCTATCTTCAATTAAAGTGTCTATACTTAACTTGTGGCAAATATCGGCCTTACTTTTTTTCTCTTGCCGGCTGTTGATGTTGTCGGAAAAATGGATTTTTGCGAAAGGATTATCAGGAAAATGTTTTGCCAGCCATTGGTTAGTTATTGGTCGATGTTCAGCAAAACGAGAAGTAATCAAAGACAAGTCATGTCCTAAGGTGTGCATTTTTTTCACTGCTTGTTGCGCGCCATCAAGCGCTGGCATTTTTCTCGCGTGCTCGGAAGCGAAAAAGTCCTTAACGAGAGCCACACCTTCTTCCAAAGTGCCATCCCACAAGGCCCAGAGTTCATATTGAGTCACATCGTCATAGCGGAAAGATGCCCCCATTTTTTCATTAGTATAGGCCAAAAAACTACGGGTAAAATCACAAAGCACATTGTCAATATCAATGCCGATGCGCATAAGGACACGAATTACGCTAATTTAAAACTAATTGCTCGAATTAAATGTTATGTGCTAGTCGGAACCTAGTTCCGACATTATTGTCTGTCGGATGTAGCCTGTCCCGATTGTAACATCGGGGCATCTGACTAGCACATAACTTCTAGACTTCTCCATTCCAATCAATTCAGAGGTTCGACCTTAACTTCTAAACTTCTCCAAGGTCGAACCTCGGATTAATGGATAAATTTTTTCATACTCTTTAGTCCCGATGTTTGCTACCGCAAAATCGGGATCCCGACTTCATTATAATCTAATATTGCGCGTCGGGACAAAAAATATCAATTTTTAGCAAATCAAAAATATTCTATGGTCGGCGGCGACGGAAATGGCCTCCGGTAGAAAAACCGCCACGACGCGGTCCGCCGGGACGCGAGCCACCGGGACGGGGACTACCAAAATTCGGGCGACGAGGAGAAGAGGTAGCTGGACGGCGTGGTCCCATCTCGCTTCTGGGCATATAGGGCGCGGGACGGGCGGGTGGTAATTCCGGTAAATAAGAAATAGTAATGCTTTGATTGATTAGTCTCTCAATGGCATGCAGTTCGCGTTTTTGGTCAGGAGCGATGAAAGAAATGGCGTGTCCGCCAGCGCCAGCGCGGGCTGTTCTGCCGATACGGTGGACATAGTCTTCGGCGGCGGCGGGCAAATCATAATTGACGACCAGCTCAATACCGACGACATCAATCCCGCGCGAAGCAATATCGGTGGCTATTAAAACGCGATATTTACCGGACTTGAAACCTTCCAA
>CAYHEQ010000034.1:0-9512 GCA_964355795.1 uncultured Candidatus Saccharibacteria bacterium | reverse complement strand
CTATATGCTGGAAAATCTGAGTATCTCATGATACTATAAGGGCATAATAGCCCTTAAGTGAAAATTTATGAGTGCAGACAATCAGCAGGAAAGACCCACCGATGAGGTGGGAATCCTCAGAGACTATACGTTAGACTCCGACAGAATCGTCGGAGAAGATATAGTCCGAACTGCATGGCGACATGCAGAGATAAATAGAAATATTTATCCTTTCAAATGGCAAAGTAAAAAAGCATTTGGACGTAACATAATATGAGCGAAATTCCTTGTCTGGTAAGTTCAGACCCGCACGAAAGGCGTAATGATCTGGGCACTGTCTCAACGAAGGATCCGGCGAAGTTACAATAGCGGTAAAGATGCCGCTTACTCACAGCAAGACAGAAAGACCCCATGAAGCTTTACTATAACTTAACATTGAATTAAGATTTTGCCATGCGTAGCATAGGTGGGAGACTGCGATCCTCTGATTTAGGTCAGGGGGGAGTCATTAGTGAAATACCACCCTTGTGAGATTTTGATTCTAACCCCCACCTCTGTGCATTAACACAGAGGAAGGTCTAAGCACGAAATCCGAAATTCTAAACAATATCAAATGTTCTAAATCTAAAACTAAAAAAATTTTTGATTTTTGAAAATTTGAAATTAGAGTTTGTTTAGAGTTTAGGGATTAGAATTTAGAATTTTCCTCTACAGGTGTTAACGAGTAGAGGCGGGGGGACAGTGTTTGGTGGGTAGTTTAACTGGGGCGGTTGCCTCCTAAAGTGTAACGGAGGCGTTCAAAGGTCGACTAACTCCGGATGGAAATCGGAGTGATAGCGCAAAAGCATAAGTCGGCTTGATTGCGAGACTTACAAGTCGAGCAAGGCGGAAACGCGGATTTAGTGATCCTTTACTTCCACGTGGGTGGGGTAAAGCTCAACGGATAAAAGTTACTCTGGGGATAACAGGCTGATCCTATCCAAGAGTCCACATCGACGATAGGGTTTGGCACCTCGATGTCGGCTCGTCGCATCCTGGGGGTGGAGCAACTCCCAAGGGTTTGGCTGTTCGCCAATTAAAGCGGTACGCGAGCTGGGTTCAGAACGTTTAGTGGCAAAATTATTTTTGCCATTGAACATTCTGAACCCGAACGATCTATTAACAACAGATTGTAGACATAAACACGGCGGCAGTATATTGAGAAATATATTGTTAAGCAAACTAATATCGGTGAAACCCGAATTCTCTAATACCAAACGGAGAAAGGGCAACACCGAGGGAAACTGCAATTGCAGTACCCGTAGAGACTACACGTTTGCCACCCAAACATTAATTAATGATGGGTGATGATATAGTCCGATACTCTGTGGTAACACAGAGAGACACACAGAAATGATGTGTCCGCGTAACATTCTGCGTGATTCTGCGTTAAATTCTGCGTAGATCAGCGTTTGTTACGAAGTAACAATATGCGTGAGACAGTTTGGTCCTGACCTGCTGTGAGCGTTGAAATTTGAGGGGGGTCGTCTCTAGTACGAGAGGACCGAGATGAACGAACCTCTGGTGTACCAGTTGTCCTGCCAAGGGCATAGCTGGGTAGCTATAACTCGGAAGAGATAAACGCTGAAAGCATCTAAGCGTGAAACTCGCCCCAAGATTAGATTTCATTAAGATTCCTAGTAGACTACTAGGTTGATAGGTGGCAGGTGTAAGTCCGGTAACGGATTGAGCCGAGCCATACTAATAAATCGTTAAGTTGACTCTACAACGCTAAGGGCGTTAGGTTCGAGTTACTTACTCAAAATAAGGAAACATAAAACGCATCTTTCTCGTGATTTTCAGCAGAGGGGCTATACCTCTTCTCCCGACGCACTATATTATGGATATAATGAAGTCGGGACTCCGACATTCCGTCGGAGCCATACCTTGCCCCGCCAATGCAAAATTTGTGTTTAATGTCCTAGTGATTTTCAGCAACGGGGCAACACCTCTTCCCATACCGAACAGAGAAGTTAAGCCCGTCAGCACCGATGATAGCTTTCGGGCAAAAGTAGGTGATCGCTAGGACAATAAACACAAGACATTACAAAATGAAAGAATGACTGGGAAGTCCCACCCTTCGGGTGGTCACCCGTAGGGTGAAAGCCTTCCAGCACCGATGATAGCCTCCGGGCAAAAGTACCTGCCCGCAATGCTTCGCATAGCGAGGCAGGCGGGGGTGATCGCGAGAACAATGCGTTTTGTGATATCAGCCCCGAGGTTTCTCCTCGGGGCTGATCGTGGTTGACGAAAAAGATTTTTTGCTTTAATCTAAAGCCAGATAGCAAAGCTAACAGTCTGTTTTTATGCCTGATGATGTTAATGCAAAACCAATGGATTTGGACGAAACTTCCGAAGCGGAAGAATTAGTGCACGAAGCCTACGAAGGAAAAAAGATTACCGAGGCAGAAGTCGGGGAGATTGAAGATGTGCCACAATTAGAAAAAGAAGCGAAAAAAATTGAAGCTGAAACGGCGCAATTTGAAGCTGAACTTAATACTCCGCAAACTAAAATTTCTGCGGAGGAAGTGGCGGTGGAGCTACCAAAAACAGAAATCCCAGTTTCTGCGCCGATCTCCAGTGCGCCGGTCGCTTCCGAAATTTCTGCTGAACCGACCAAAGAAGCAACGCAAGAAGTATCTGGCGAAACGCAATTGCCGGTGAAATAATGTTATCGTTCAAACAAGCAAAAGCTCCTTTTGGGAGCTTTTTTGGTATAATGTATTTGGGGCAGATTCAAGGTTTATGATTCAGGAATCAGGAACAAACGCTTAAATCTTAAATCTTAAATCTTAAATCTTAAATCTTAAATCTATTTCTCATGCCGGAATTACCAGAAGTAGAAACAGTAGTTCGTGATTTGCGGGAGAAAATAGTCGGGAAGCAGATTCTCGGTCTTTTGTATTGCGACGCGCCAAAGATTATTCGCGGGATGAGCGTCAAAGTTTTTACCAAAGAAATCGTTGGTCAAAAAATTATTAGAATAGAAAGAATAGCCAAAAACATCATTATTCATCTTTCGGGAGGCAAAATAATTCATGTGCATTTGAAGATGACGGGACACATTTTGATAGCAGATTCAAGATTTATGATTCAAGATTCAAGATGGCAGGGGGAGGGCTTGCCGAAGGAGTTGGAGGATCCAGTAAATCAATTCATTCATCTAGTTTTGGAGCTGTCTGGAGGACTGATCTTGGCCTATTCGGATATGCGGAAATTTGGTTTTTGGCATTTGGCGAAAAACGCCCATATTGACGCTATAGAGGCCAAACATGGCCCGGAGCCACTGGATAACCAAAAGTTCACCTTTCGTCTGTTCCAGAGCATACTGGTGGTCTCCAATCAAAAAATAAAACAGGTATTGCTCGACCAAACGAAGATGGCCGGGATCGGCAATATCTACGGGGATGAAATCCTTTTTCTAGCCGGTGTTCGGCCGACCAGGATTGCTAAGAAATTAAGAAAACAAGAAATTAAAAAAATATACGAGAATATCCGGCCAACACTCATAAAAGCCATCAAAATGCGTGGCACTTCTATCGGGGATTTTCGTGACACGGCGGGGAAAAAAGGGTATTATCAGGAGAGCCGTCTAGTTTATGGGAGAGAAGGTCAGCCTTGTCCCAAATGTGGCACAGCGATTAAAAGAGTAAAAATTGCTGGGAGAAGTAGCTGTTATTGTCCGGCTTGTCAGAGGTGACAAGCGCGATGCCAATATGCGAATGCATGCGAATCTACGAATATCATGCGAATCTATTCGAGCAATTAGAGTTAATTAGCGTAATTAGCGTCCAATGAATGAATTTTATCGAACAAAAGGCATCGTTATCGGCAAGAGAGACTTTTTTGAGGCTGACAAGATATTGACAGTCTTTACTGAAGATATGGGCAAAATTGTTGTTAAAGCCAAGGGGATTAAAAAAATCAAAGCCAAGATGGCGGGGCATTTGGAGACTTTCAACTATGTTGACCTAGAGCTGGTCAAGGGGCATACTTTTCATATTGTCACGGGGGCGCAAGTAATCAAAAGTTTTGATAACATCAAGAATGATTTTGAGAGGATTGGGGTGTTTTATTACATTACGGAAGTATTGTCTAAAATATTGGCTGAAAATGCGCCTCAAAGAAACCTTTTTCAATTTCTTTTATCCATTACTACCAGATTAGAAGAAGAAAATGTTAATTTTCTTTTACTCCTCTTGTTTTTTGAGCTTAATGTACTAGATTTTTTGGGATTTAAGCCGGAGATAGTGGTTTGCGTGGGTTGTCGGGAAAATATCAGGGGGCACCATTTTTATTTCAGCGATGAGCGCGGAGGAGTGCTGTGCGAGACTTGCGGAGACACTGATTTTCTTTCCAGCCCTATTTCGCAAAACGCTATTAAATTGATGAGGCTTCTTACGACAAAAAACTTTGATTTTCTTGAGCGTGTTAAAATTGACGACGAAATAGCGCGGGAAGTGAAGACAATCAACGCTTTTTTCATTGAACATATATTGGGGCGCGAGATTAAGTCTGCAAAATTCATAACAGTATAGATACTAATAATGTTAGAATATAGATTCCGATGTCCGACATCAAAGGATGTCCAGCCTGCCCGCCTCTGGAGGGATGTCGGACATCTAGAAGACTAATAGGATAAATAGGACGAATAATGCAAAATAATTTTTCTCAATGGTGCGAAATTGATTTGACATTACTGGATCACAATGTTACTGAAATCAAGAGAGTGCTTGGCGGGACAAAAGTGATGGGAGTGGTCAAGGCCAATGCTTACGGGCATGGTTTGGTGGAGATTGGCAAAAGGCTGGATGTCAACGAGAGCGTTTTTTGTTTGGGCGTTAATAGTATTCAGGAAGGGATCTCTTTGCGCGAAGCCGGAGTGATGAAGCCTATCGTGGTTATGGGGTACATTGACCAGCAGGATTACAGCTTAGTTCTCGAAAACGATTTGGAAATTGTTTTGACTGGCATGGAAATGTTGGACTCAATCTGCAATCTGCAATCTGCAATCTGCAATTTCAAGATTCACATCAAAGTAGATACGGGACTGAATAGACTGGGATTTTTCTTGGATGAGTTGAATGGCGCTCTAGAAAAGATAAAAAATTCTCCCAATATTGAGGTAGTGGGGCTGATGTCGCATTTGTCGGCTCTTGAAGAGGGTTATCTGGATTATACCCAGAAGCAAATTGATGATTTCTCCAAAGCGGGGGAGAGTTTTACTAAAAAAGGATTTCATGGTATAAAGCATATAGGGGCGGCTAGCTCGCTTCTGGCTTACAAGAACGCGTATTTTGACATGGTGCGGGTAGGGATTTCGCTTTATGGCTTGTGGCCATCTAAAGAAACAAGGAGATACGCACTTGCCGATGTCGATCTCAAGCCGATTCTTTCTTTCAAAACCAAAATTATCTTTACGAAAAAGGTAGCCAAGGGAGGGCTCATTGGCTACGGGGGATCTTTCACCGCTTGTCGTGACACTTTGATCGGTATTATTCCTACCGGGTATTACGAAGGGTTAGACAGGAGATTGTCCAATAGGGGGATCGTTCTGGTTGGGGGCAAGAGGGCGCCTATCATTGGTCGTGTCTGTATGAATATGGCCTTCGTTGATTTGACAGATGTGGGGGGAGTGGAAATAGGTGATGAAGTGCCACTTTTTGGCAAGGACGATGGAGAAGAAATCACCGCTGAAGAATTTACCGCCAGACTGGGCACCGTACCGCATGAGCTGACGACGAAGATTCCGGAATTTGTGCCAAGGGTTTACAAAAATTAAAAATGTAAAGCGCAAAGCGTAAAGCGTAAAACTATGGAAACGCTTCGCGCATTTATTATTTTAAGTTTTTCGCTTGAATTATTAATTCCGACACAATGAAGAGGGTTTTGATTGTCTCCCTGCGGGCGGGGGCGGGGCATATCAAGGCGGCGGAAGCAATAGAGATGGGTTTGCGCAAGCAACACCCAGAGATTAAAATTGAAAATATTGATTTTCTCGACTACGCAGACTTCCTTTCCCAGCGATTTTATGGAGAATGGTACCTGGATTTAGTGAGAGCCGTGCCAGCTCTTTACGGCTGGCTCTACAAAAACATCAAGCCATCTTCTACTGATTACCGCCTGATTTTCGATCGGATCAACGCGCGGGAATTCAAGGAAAAAGTTTTTGATTTCAATCCGGATTTGATTATTTGTACGCATTTTGTTCCGGCCAATCTGCTCACTTATTGGCGAGACAAATATCATGGACTACACGCGCAAATTTATCTTATTGTTACGGATTTTGAAGCGCATTCTCTTTGGGCGGACGCCAAGGTAGATAGGTATTTTGTGGCCAACGAGCAAGTGAAAAAACAACTTTTGCGATACAAGATTGCGCAGAGCAAAATCAAAGTAACGGGCATTCCTATTGATGAAAAGTTTTTGAAAAAATTTGACAAAAAAGAAATACGAAAAAGATTGGGGCTGGAAGACAAATTTACTGTCGCCATCTTTTCCGGAGGATTTGGCATTGGACCGGTAGCGGAGACGCTGAAAAAGATTTTAAAAATGTCGGAAGATTTTCAGGTGATTATTGTCGCCGGGAAGAACGCGGAACTTTATCATACCTTAACGGAGATTGTCCGCGACGGGAAAAGGAAGGTTTTGCTTTACCGCTTCGTCACCAATATTGAAGAGCTGATGGCGATATCGGATGTTATCGTTTCCAAACCGGGAGGACTGACGGTGGCCGAATCTCTAGCGATGAATATCCCGCTGATAATCTCCAGCCCCATACCCGGGCAGGAAGAGGCGAACGCCAGGTTTTTGATAAAGAATCGAGTAGCTCTGCGCGCTGATAGCGCCAAAAAGGTGGTTGATACTTTGCGCAAGATGATGAAGAATAGAAAGGTCTTAGAGAAATTGAAAAAACAGATTAAAAAAATCGCCAAGCCAAAAGCAACGGCAGATATTATCAAGTCCTTAAAATGTTAGATTTCTGAACGTTGTTTATATTTTTAGAAATTGTTTAGTGGCTGGATGATGGTTCGACTTGCAAGAAACCCTTCTTCCTGATCCAAGGTTCGACCTTGGGGCATCTTTTAAGATCGAACCTTTTGTCAGAGACATTGGCCAAAGTATCAACAACGTTTCAGATTCTTACAGCCAAAGTTATAAAGTCTTTAAGAATACAAAATATTATAATAATATACTAATACTAACAGAAGAAAATTATGGCAGAGAAGGTGGCAAGCAAGATGGAAAAAATCGTTTCGCTTTGCAAGAGGCGGGGATTTGTTTTTCCCGGATCGGAGCTTTATGGCGGACTAGCCAATACTTATTCTTATGGCCCCCTAGGTTCGGAGCTCAAAAACAACATTAAGAAAGCATGGTGGAAGTATTTCGTGCAAGACAGAGAAGACATGGTGGGTCTAGACGGACCGATTCTTCTTAAAGCCAAGGTATGGGAGGCTTCGGGGCACGTGGAGAATTTCAAAGACTCTCTGGTGGAGTGCAAGAAGTGTCATCATCGTTTTCGTCCCGATAAGCTTACCGACGCCAGCAAATGTCCCGATTGCGGAGGGGCCTTCACTCCTGAAAAAATGTTTAGTGGCATGTTCAAGACGGTCATCGGTCCCGTAGAAGAAGAGGGGGTGGTCACTTATCTGCGTCCCGAAACAGCGCAAGCGATATTTGCTGATTATAAGAACATTTTGAGCTCTACGAACCTAAAAATCCCTTTTGGGGTGGGGCAAATCGGCAAAGCTTTCAGAAACGAAGTAACAACGGGCAATTTCATTTTTCGCACCTATGAATTTGAGCAGATGGAGATAGAATATTTCATCTCGCCGGATACTGATTGGAACAAAATTTTCGAAGAATGGTTGGCGTATATGAGAGGATTTTTGCAAAATATCGGGTTAAAAGATGAGAGACTGCACAATCACGAGATACCGGACAAAGAGCGGGCTTTTTATTCCAAGCGAACTATCGATTTGGAATACGACTTTCCTTTCGGGCAAGACGAGCTCTGGGCGATTGCCTACCGCACCGATTACGATCTTGGACGGCACCAGAAATTTTCTGGAGAAAATCTGGAATATTTTGACGACGAAACAGGCAAAAAGTATTTACCTCACGTGATTGAGCCGACTTTTGGCTTGGACCGCACGGTTTTGGCTATTTTGGGCGAGGCTTATGAGGAAGAAAAACTTCCCGATGGGGAGATGAGGGTGGTGCTTCATCTAGCGCCTCTTGTCGCGCCGTACAAAGTAGCGGTGTTCCCGCTTCTCAAAAATAAACCGGAATTGGTAGCCAAGGCGCAGGAGATTCTCGCTACGCTTAAAAAAGAATTTAATGTTTTTTGGGACGATCGGGGCAATATCGGAAAAAGGTACCGCTATCAGGACGAAATCGGGACGCCGTATTGCGTAACGGTGGACTTTGATTCTCTGGAAAAGGGGACAGTAACGGTTCGCGATAGAGATACGATGAAGCAGGAGAGGGTGGCGATCGCGGATTTGCCGACTTATCTTTATGAAAAAACAAGTGGCTTATATTAGGACGGGTGATGTTATTGGCTAATATTCCTTATTAAAAATGATTCTCAAAAAAGTGCTTGACAGCACTTTTTTTGAGCGTAAAATTGGGGATACGTGGAATTTTTTCTCGAGGTTTTCTCTTGTTATCAAAAACAAAAACAAAATGCCACAGTTCAAAAATATCACGAAGAAGATTATTTTGACCGTTATTGTCGCCATTATATTTTTTGGCGCGCAAACTGCGGTCATTTTTTATGCCAAAAATACCATCAGAGACGCAGTGGCCAACAAGGACGCTTCCAGTTTCACCAACGCCCAATTGGAACAAATCAACAACCGACTTACTTCCATGGAGCAAAGATTAAATTACATTCAAAGTTACATTATCGCGAACAATAATAGCAAAAAATAGTATAGTACTAAAAAGCCAGCGTGGTGGCTGGTAAAAGGAGGGTGGTATTATGAAAACTAGTTTCAAAAAATGGATAACGGGAATGTTGTCCTTTGGTTTGCTTTTAACACTTGTCGGGCCAATTAGTCCTGCGAAAGCCGGCACGCCTTTCATCCAGCAAATGCGTTATGTCAGTCCGACGACCATTGATATCGTTTTTTCTGAAGCGATGGACGCAACAACTTCACAAACCACCACCAACTATACTCTCGCTACCTCCGCGACTGGCGATACCACCACCATCTCCTCCGCTACTTTGGCCACCACCAATACTGCCAACGACACTGTGCGGGTTGTAGCGACGGGCGCTCTCATCAGCCCGTCAATGGCAGATACTATTACTGTGGCTACTGGCGCTGGCGCGCCCAAAAGTTCTTCTACTTCTACGAACCAAACTGACGGTTTTCCCATGTCGCCGATGTTGCAACAGGCGCCTGTTCTCATTTCCGAAATCCAAACAGCTGGCGGGACAGCTACCGATGAATTTGTGGAATTATATAATAGAGATCCCGGCGCGC
>CAYHEQ010000033.1:0-9728 GCA_964355795.1 uncultured Candidatus Saccharibacteria bacterium | reverse complement strand
ACGAGATGTTGGGATTTTTCTTCGTTTTTCATAGTAAATAAATTACTTGATAAAGCTGTTTTGTTTACTGTAATTGTATCATACCCAAGATTTTTTGCAAGAAAAAGGGTCAGGTATAGACCTGACCCCGACAAAGACAAAAAGGTGGGGGTTCGAAGATTAATGCGTACGCGCCACCATTACGAATGCGTATCGCACGCTTCGACGCCCGTTTCCTTCCTCGCGAAAACCGGGGGGATTTCCGTGTGGAGATCCGCGTATTCTCTCCGCATGGTATTGACCTCGGCAATCAACACCTCCATCGCTCCGTGCGATTCCACCAGAAATCAGCAAGGAGTTTCTTTGTCCCCAATAAAATCGGGGCGAATCCATCTCTTTCTAAGCCATAGCCGAGAAAGACCAGATGAATTCTTTTCTATTTTATCAGATTTTTTGCAAAAGAAAAAGCGCAATCCCATACATAAGGATTGCGCCTGAAAATTTCTTACCAAATAGCAAAGGGTCTAATAGGCCACTCACGGACGACGAAAACAACAAGGGAGAACGTGACTTTCGACATCGTAGTCTATGACATACTCCGAACCACCGTCGTCGTCGGAATGGCCACCGCTGAGCTGGTCGGAAGCGCCATCGCCTTTGCGTGGCATATTGCGAGAAAGCTGCGGAATAGCATCCACCAAAAGATCTATCTCTCCCTTTGTAAGGTGGGATGAGCGCTTGATCGGGGTCAAGTAGCCCACACGTCCGGCTCTTTCGTCTCTTTCGCCATATTGCACCCTTCCTTTTACGCCAAGCTTTTTCAGTAACCGTACTGCATCTTTGAAAGGTGCCTTCGCACAAAACTCCTCGACAACCCCTCGATATCTCATCTTGACCACATTCTTGACGTCACTCGCCAAAGAGACGTCCTCTTCGCAACATTCGTGGACAAGTTTTAGAAGATAGGGATCATCAACTTTGCATAACAGCTTTAATGCCTTCTTTTCAGAATTTCCCTTCTTTATTTCTGCGACAATAGCATCTTTACGAGCATCTTTACGTGTACTCACTATTTTGCTCCTTTCGCTAGATTTTTTTAAACTACGATGAGTGAAAAACCACTCTATCTAGCTATAATTATAAACCCTCTTGACAAAATGTTCAAGATGTCGTACACTTACGACAACAAGAAATTATTATGGAAAAATCACCCCTTTCAGCACAACTACAAAAGCTCGACCTCTCCGACAATGAGGCCGCTATACTAGGGAAACTCATTGAACATTCCCCTGCTTCGGCTACCTATCTAGCTCGCTCATGCGAGATGTCCCGCAGTAGTGTTTATACGCTCCTTTCCGCTCTCATATCCAAAGGATTCGTAGCCACCACTTACAAAAACGACGTCAAACAATTTACTGTCAGCGATTACTCCACTTTTGAGAACTATATCGCCCACGAGAAAGAAAGTATCGTAGAAAAAGAGAATGCTATCTCTTCGCTCAAGGATGCTTTTGAAATTTTGAACAATCAGCGGATCCATGTACCAAGCATTTTATTCTTTGAGGGAATAGTGGGGCTCAAGAAAATTTACCAGAATATGCTTCGCGAGGCAGAAGACGGAGGCACATTCTACACTATGCGTGATGAAACATTGCTCAAACCAGAATGGAAGTTTGTCTTTGAGGAGCAATGGCAGAATTCAAAGAGGAAAAAGAATATATCCACCCTTCTACTACTCAACGACACGGCTACGGAACGCAAAAGAAAGAATGAATACAAAAAGTTTTTTAAAGTCACAACTGCTTTCCTGCCAAAGAATTATCCACTAAAGGAATTTAGTATTATGGTTATTGGAGATATGGTAGGTATAATCTCGATGAAAAACGGAGGCCTAATAGGCATACAGATAACTAACGAACACATAACTGGTAACTATCGACAGATATTTCTCTCGCTTATTTCAAAAGCCAAATAATCTCAAACACCTCAACCTTTTTTAGGTTGAGGTGTTTAAACATAAATAAAGACCCCCATTTACTTCACCGCAAACCCAATCTTTTTTTTCGGTTTTTCTTCTTGAATCAAAAGTTGCTTCAAGACCTCAAAGACTTCTTGCAGCTTTTTGTCGTATTTACTCTCCATCGCCCCTATCTTTTCTCTCAACTCTTTGTTGGTGGCGAGTAGCTCTCGCAATTTCGTAAAGGTTCTGATGATTTGAATGTTTACTTGGACAGCTCTATCACTATTGAGCACACTGGAAAGCATCGCTACTCCTTGTTCCGTAAAGACATAGGGCAGATATTTCCGGTGTTGACCGCGTCCAGAGTCGTTTAAGGTCACAAATTGTGACCTTAAGATTTTACATTCCTAAACGCTAGACAACCACCCTCATTTCCGCGTTAGTCTGCGTCCCGTCTGCGTTGGTCAGCGATAACCATCATCTTCACCAATTCTTTAAACGTTGTTTTCGCTTTCCAGCCGAGAACTTTTTCGGCTTTCGTCGGATCGCCCAACAAAAGATTGACTTCCCCTGGGCGATAAAACTCCGGATTTATTTTGATGATAATTTTTCCTGTTTTTTTATCACGACCAATTTCTTTTTCCGCCTTGCCCTCCCAGACGATATCGTAATCCAAAATTCTCCCCGCTTCTTCCACGAATTCTCTGACCGTGTGCGTCTCGCCAGTCGCCAGCACGAAATCGTCAGCCGTCTCGTTTTGTAAAATCCGCCACATCCCCTCCACATAATCGCCGGCAAATCCCCAGTCGCGTTTCGCGTCCATATTGCCCAGCTCGAGAAACTCCTGTTTGCCCGCCTTGATATTGGCAAAAGCCAAAGTCACTTTGCGCGTCACAAAGTCCGCTCCCCTACGAGGCGATTCGTGATTAAAAAGGATACCGTTGCAGGCGAAGATTTTGTACGCCTCACGATAAAGTTTCACGAAGTGAAATCCCGCCAGCTTCGCGATAGCGTACGGACTATGCGGATTAAATGGCGTTGTCTCGCTTTGCGGTTCCGTCCCCGGATCTCCACCAAAAAGTTCGGAGGTGGAGGCTTGGTAAAATTTAATTTTCGGATTGATTTCTCTGATTATTTCAAGAAGCAGAAGGACAGATTTGCCTGACATCTCAAATGTTGAGATGGGCGTTTTGAAAGAGTACCCGACATGCGACTGCGCCGCGAGATTGTAAATCTCGTCCGGCATTACTTCGCGAACAATCTCCCGCAATCTTTCAAAATCCATGAGGTCGCCTTCTACTATATGTAGACGCTCCAAAACTTTTTTCTCAAAACGCGGGAAAGATTCAATCCCCTTCCTCCTATCCAAACCATAAACCTCATAACCTTTAGACAAAAGCAACTCGGCGAGATAACTCCCGTCTTGACCACTGACACCGGTAATAAGAGCTTTTTTCATAGAAAAAATGTAATTAATGGTAACTGACTGTAATTGATAGTAATTTATTGTCCTAAGGCAACAAATTACCATGAATTACGCGCAAAGCGCGAATTACTACAAATTACTTGTCAATTTGATCTAAGATCAAATCGACAGTCTTCCTCGCCATTATACTATTTTTCATGGACGAGAGAAATTGCTCATCCCCATATCCAGCGCGAATTTTGTCTTCCAACTCGCGGGCTTTATCACTCGGCAATCCCGCTGTTTGCTTTATAATATCCATCGCCATAGCATCTTCTATTTCAGCATCGCCAACCTCGATCCCCTCGTCTTTGGTGATTTGGCCAAGGAGGAGCCCGACGCGAACATTGTGTTCGGCGTGATCACGAAAACCTTCTTTGAATTTTTCTTCCGTTGTCCCGAGAGAGGAAAGGTAATCCGCGAATTTAATATTTTTATGATGCTCGAGATCCTGTTTGTAGCGATCCAAGAGCATCTCCTTTTCTTGCTCGATTAGACTTTTGGGCGTATCAATATCGATAGCTTCCGTCAGAACCTTCAGCGCATCGTTTTCTAATTTGCTTTTGGCTTCTTGCTCTTTGTGTTGAAGCATATCGTCAACAATCGCTTTTCGCATATTGTCAATGGAGTCCATACCAAACTTTTTTGCCAATTCATCATCAAGACTTGGCAAAATAATTTCTTTGACATCGTTAATTTTTATTTTGAAACGAACGCCTCTTCCCGCCATACTTTTGTTAAAATAATTTTCCGGGAAAGTAGTGTCAAATTCTTTTTCACTTCCCTTCTCCAGCCCCACGATATTTTCTTCAAATCCCGGGATCAGTTGTCCCTCGCCGATAACTAAGGATGTATTTGCGATTCTCATCCTCTTCAGCTCTTCTTCGGTAAATTTCGTCGGATCCGCCACGTCAATATCGAGCATTACCAAATCCCCTTGCGCGACCTTGCCTTCTTTGTCCTTTGTCTCCGCGAGTTGCTTGGCAAGATTTTTTACCGTCTCCTCTATTTCATTATCTTCTATTTTAATTTCTTCTTTTTTTATTTTTTTATTTTTTTGTAAGATATTCTTCCATCCATCGATATTGACAGTAGGAAGAATATCGACCTGCCCTTCAAAATCAAATCCCTCTGCCGAAAAATTATTTATCTTCAAATCTTCCGGCTGATGAATGGGAATGATTTTTTCACGCGTTACCATCTCAAAATAGCTATCTTGGATAGCCAGATCCTGCGCTTTGTGCGAGATGGCGTGTTCTCCCAAGATGTCCTTGGCCATATCTTTTGGCGCCTTGCCCGCGCGAAAACCTTTGATTGACAAATCCTTGGCGAGTATTTCGATTGCTCTATCAAAAAAACGCGCTACTTCTTCAGCGGTAGCTTTGATTTGAAACTCGATTCTACTATTCGGTAGCTTCTTGATTGTTGAGGTTGGCATATCATTTTTATTATATAGTGGCGAACCGAAATCCCGCATTTATGCCTGGATTGAATCTATGAATGTAGTTTTAGGCTTTCATTTTAGCACAAAAGACCCCCCTGTTCAACCTTAAAGAAAATCCACCTATGCGGATTTCTTGGTCTGCGGGAAAAGGTCGTTCCTCGGGTAGCGAAGCGGACAGAGGTGCGACCTTAAAGAGCAGGCCTCGCCCCCTTTTTTTTGTCATCCTCGACTCGATCGGGCCTGCCTGCCGGCGAGGCAAGGATCCAGCTCAACAAGAACAAAGTATATCGTGCCTATCTCTGCTTAAAGCATTAAAAATTATGATTTATTCAAAAATTACAAAATTAAAAATTAAAAATTTTCTCCTCCTTGCTCTATAGAACAATATTTATTACCAGCGCCAGGACGGTAAAAACAAATGTCCAGCCGATAGTAAACGAAAGCATTTTTACCGCCTCTTTTTTCTTCCCGTCCAGATACAGCATTACAGGTCGCGCGAAAAAGAGAGTACCCATGACCGATGCCGAAAGGACGACGAGCAAGAGCATCATCACCGGAACCAAAAAGGTCTTTTCGGCATCTTGACCAAAAAGTATTTCCCCATTCGTCATCAAGAGAGCAACGAAGCAGATATAGACAAAGGCCAGCAACGCATTGAAAAAACTTTGCAAAACCAGATTCTTTTTTTGCATACATTCGACTTAATAATATGATAGTCTATGCAACCCTCCGCGAGTACAACCTATTTGCAAATTTCTGATATTCAGAATATTGTAAGAGGTTACACGAGGGAGGGCATGATAAGTTATCATTCACTTTTTTTTGGATGATATAGTTATTTCAACTCTGTAACTTCTTAATGTTTTTTGGCAGTTTCTTGTTCTCGGACTTAATTTTGCTTTTTAGTTTCTTAACATCTGTCTCAGACGGTAGGTTCTCTGGCCGAATCCCGCTTTTGCCCAACATTTCTCGCATGTTCTGATTATTTTTGATATGCTCGCCTGTTATGGGCGATTCCCCCTTTATCCCATGATTTTGTTTTAGGTTATGGCTGGTTATCGTATTGGCAAGATCCTTGGCTTTGATTGTTACTTCTGGAAGAAAGTCAGCCAAAGGTCTCTTTTCCGGAACTTCTAATTTATTTTTCATATCCTGTGTGGTATACCCACCGAAAAGCGCCTGATCGCCTTTGCTCCTCATCCGCGCAAAGCCCGGCCCATCCACTCCTCTCTCAAAAACTATACCGGAAAGTTCTTTTTCCGAAGTAGATAATTTTTCTCGAGCATGAATTCTGCCTAATTCTGCCATTCTCCGCTCAACTACCTCCTGCTTTCTAGTTTGAACCGCAAAATATGTCTGCGCAAAGGCGATTTCCTCTTTTCTTAGGTCTCCGTTTTGAGCGATGAGATAACAAGCATAACGCGTAAGCTTAGTGTCGTTTACGCTTATTTGGCCACCCTTGCCAATATTTATCATCTTCCTGGCGTCGGCAAAATGATCAGATGCTTGTTGTTTCGCATTTTCACAAGCAACCATGGCCTTAACGATTGTGTTTTCAAAGTTCTCCTATTTATTATAACCTAGTAGTTTTTGTAAATCCCTCGCATACCAAAATTCTGTCCCATCTTGCTCGTGAGCGTAATCCTCAAAATTTTTGTGCAATCTGGTAATAAGATCTTTTTCCGTCTGTTTTTACTTATCGCTATAACTTATTCTATTTTACACCCATGCAACAAAATCCAAAAGCCACAACATGCTATTCTATTATTCTCAAGAATATAAGAATAGTCCATTGGCTACAAAGGTTAAAGTTTCCTAAAAAATCTCCCGACCCTGCTCTGCAAAGGAGCCAGCCATGCTGCCAGATATTTAATGAGGGGGTCTCCTTCTCGCATCTCTCCTCGACGAATATGGTCTGTTGCTCCAACAGCTGTTGTCTGGATAGCGACAGCTATCTGCTTCATTTCAGAAGAAAGGCTTTTGAAATCCGTTGCTACCCCTTCACTATCATTCGCTCTTCTGACATGTTCAGCTAGATTGCTATATTCTTCATGACGCATCTCAATAAGCTGCTTCATCAATTGAGCGTTGACGCTATCTACGCCAAAACTAATTAATTTTTCCTGAAGCCGTTCGGGAATACCATTGCCTACATCGCGCCAAAAATGAAAATCACCATCTTTGGCAAATGTCTTGGCTATATCAAGATAGTCCATGACCATACAAATACCAGCCACCTCTAGCTCGTTAAAGATTCGGTCGTGCTCTACAATAGAAAGTTGACCGAAATTTGCTAGCTCTCTGAATCTGGTATCATGAAAGGTTTTAAAAACAGAAGGTAGCACAATGTCATCCAAAATATGTCCAGAGGTAGCGATTGTCGGGCGAGGGTCATCGCTATGGCGCATTTTCTTCATTATTTTCAGCGCCCCATAACGAATGGGCTTTGCAAAGGGCCGTAAAATAAAAATGACGACTTTTGGAATCATAAAAAATATTGTCTCATTTTTTTATAGTTCTAACTCTTGTCCCCAACAACACTTTTTAAATTTATTTCCGCTACCACAGGGGCATGGATCGTTGCGACCCACCATGGAAACTCTGCCAACATGGATAGCTGGCTTGTCTTTCAGATCCGAGGTCAAAAAGGCTTGCGCTTCTTGAAGCGCCATATTTGTCCAAATTTTCAATTCTTCATCGGGGCTTTTTTCGTACTCTTCAAGAACCTTGTACGCGCCGATGTTGCCAACGTGGCCGAGAGTTATTAGGGCAACCTTCTTGTCCTCAATAGATGTTTTTTTGTCCAGCAAGTTTTTCTTTGCCCCCTCTATATCCTCATCTGGAATGTGAGGATATGTTTTTGGTAGCTTTGAATGATACCTTATATACTCATTGGCCTGCTCGGCTTCCTCATCGCTACTTACCGCCATGATGGATCCGCTCAATCCTTTTGCCCGTAAAGCTTCGAGCAGCTCTGGAGAGGGTCCCTCACTATTTAATACTTTTATCAAATCGTTTGCGGACATGTTGCTTAGGCTATCTCTGTCTCTCATTTTATTCTTTTAATAATAACTTGACCATGTAGATTGCTATTCTAATGTTCTCAAGAACTTGAGAATAGATATTCCGCGAGGAGTGAGTTTGTGGCGAACAGATGGGCCAGAAGAACGCTTGAGAACGATGCCGGCTATCGCTAGACGCCGGACATGCTCGGAGATAGTTTTGAAATTGACCTTCAAGATATCCGCCATCTCCCCCACCGAGAGTTCCGGCTCTTGACCCAAGAGCTCCATGATCTCGATACGACGGTGGTTGGCAAACCCACGAACGGTTCTCTCCAGAGACCTCTTGGCCAGCTTCTCTTTTTTGTTTGGCATATTTTTGTTTTATTTATATTGTCTTTATTTATATTGTCTTTCACGTCTATCATACCCCTTCCAAAAAATCCTACAAGTACTATTCTATTATTCTCAAGAATATGAGAATAGTGAGGAGGGAGGATGCCACAAAAAAATCCGCTTTCGCAGACTCCTTCCCTCCCCTCCTGTCATCCCGGGCTTGACCCGGAATCCAGTTCAACAAAAATAGGATGTACTCTGCCTATCTCCGCTTGAAACATTGAAAATTTGATGGTTTATCTCCTGCGAGGAAAGGTTCCGCAACTTATCATCCCCTGCCCCATACTTCATAATTCATACTATCCTCCCGCCCCTATTTGCATCATGCTTCAATTTTGGTATACCCACGGACTCTTCTTTGCGATGAATCTCGGTAGTCGACCTCTCTCCCAGCATATTAAAAATTAATTCAAAGTCGTCCATATGATCGCGTAGATTTTCACGCTCCAATCCTTTCAGTTTCTTGTATTCGCTTGGGGTCAATCCAAATGTCGCTTTAGAAATTTCGGCGGTAAGAATTTCATAATCCGAAGTATGCTCTACGCCACGATTTTTCCACTCATCGGTCAATTCTTCGCGGATAGCAATGCCTCTCATTCTTTTTTCAATCCAATCATCGCCATAACCCTTCAATTTATAGAGCGTCCTTGTTCGCTTTGTCGCAAGCTCCGGATCCTCGATTTCTCGAATCCTCTCATAGCCGACTTTTGCCAGCCATCTCTTGAATGGTTCGGCTTTTTGTGAAGATATTGATTGGATAATGCGAAACATCCCTTCAGTATTAGAGCAAATCATCTTTTGCTTTCCACCGGTAGTTTGGACATCAAGGGTATGTACAATTTGTACCCACCCTTTCGCAAGTTCTGGCTCTCTTAGCTTCATTCTTTGGACATATTGTTTTGGATCGTTAGAATCTATCAGTACTAACACTATATCTTCCACTACAAACCACCATTCATTATTATGAATTGTTCTGCGGATCTCTTTGCCCTTGAAAATTGCCAATTTATTCTCGATTTCTTCTAGCATATTCTTGTTTTTATTTTCAGCTCTCTTTCCCCAATTTTACCACTTTTTCCCCATAAATAGCCATTGCGATCGCCCTAAATGGCGATCATAATGTTCTTCCTATCACGAAGATCAACCTATTTTTCTCTCTCCCAATTATTCGAAATATCTTTCTTCTTTTCCTCATCTAGTGCCTCCCACTCCTTTGGACTGAAATATTTGTAGAGATAACCCATCGGGACTGGAATGAGAAAAATACGACGGGCTTTATTAACTAGTTTTCGAAAAATGATTTGATTACCCATTGGGAAAAGCGCGTCTTTTGGTAAACCATTTTTTTCAAAAGCCTCACTCACCTTCTTGTAATCTTCGCTTGTCAAATCAAAATAACTATTAGCGTAGTCATCGTGCATAGTAATGAGCTCTCGCCCATTACTATCGGTAAGAATATAATTTTGTCGATAAGCAATCATG
>CAYHEQ010000032.1:0-10078 GCA_964355795.1 uncultured Candidatus Saccharibacteria bacterium | reverse complement strand
TAATATTAATTAAATGAAATATTATGAATGAAAAGCCTTGTCTATACACTCCGAGTCTTGAAGACGTCAAAAAGGCAGAAGAGTGTATGACGAATGAACAAAAAGAAGCATCGTTGGTTCGTGAACTGAAAAATGAAAAAGAATTACTCAAAGAAGAATTTCTACTTCTAGAGCCAAAGCTAAAAAAGTTTTCTTTGATTAGTCACCATGAAGAAAATCGGCCTTTTTCCAAGAAGAACCTCTTGAGAGATCTCGAGAGAAAGCTTTTGAATACAGAGGATAGTGTTCTTGATATGGAAAATCTTCTTTTGGTCTATAATGGTCAGAGGACGAAATATATCCTTCTCGATGATAGCAGAAAGAACGAAAAAAGTTATCCTTATGAAATATTGCCAAAAAGAAAATTGGACCAAATAAGAGAAAGTGTTATAAAGAATTTGAATGTTCGCAGGGCGTATGATGGTTCGAAAAGTACGAACCAAGAGCAGCATAGATCTCAAAGACTTGTCGTTCTCGCTCTCGAGCTGAAAAACTCAAATGAAGCATGCGAGAATATTGAGAAGGTTTTGGTTGGTGCTGGAGAGGCGGCTATAAATGCTGACGTTAGGCCTTGGAAAAATATGTGTTTGCTAAATATAGCTTTTGCCAAAATGGCATTGGGTATGGAAAATACGAAAGAATTAGATAAGGCTTTGGGAATTTCTTTGGTTGTTTCTGGCTATGATGGGCTTTCTCCGTATGATCGTATCAAATCACTTGCTACTATAGCGAAACTGCAAGAGATAGCAGGTCAAAACACGAAAGAGTGTCTTGAGGGGATACTAGAAACAGCTTGGGTTTTTGAGGGGGTTTCTAATGGTATGGGCGGATATTATTCTTATCCAACCAAAGAATATTGTGAAAAAGCAGTAGAGACTCTCAAGGAAGAAATAGAGCTATTAAAGAGAGTCAGAGCATTATCGAAGAAAAAAGCTGATGCTAAAGTAGAAAAACGAAACTAGATTTAAGAAAAAAGTGACGCATCGCTATATTAGTAAATAACTATTTCATGACTGAACAATTCAAAAATTCACGAAACGCGGTAGATATTACGGTAGGAAAGGTTGGTTCTTTTGCGGAGCTTGATGCGCCGACGGAAAAATTGGCCGATGAGAAATTTGCCGAGAAGACCAGAGAGCTTTGGAAAAAGTTTGCAGTTTCTGGTGTGCTCCAATTTGACAAAGAGGAAGGCAAGCAGATCTTGTGTCCCTTCACGGACTTTGATGGCAATATGGCGATTGCTATACTCAATCTCGCTGGCATCAACACGAGCGACATCGAATTCATCAGACCCGGACAACACAAAGAAGGAGCAATCAATCTAGATACGGGCGACAAATTTGGTGTGGAGCATGACAGTCAGACGCAAACATCTTTTTTTGACCATCACGCCAAGGGACAAAACCAAGCAACTTCAACAGCGGAAATAGTTTATCAGACGATGATAGATTTGGGATTGCTCGAAAAAAGTGAGGCTCTCGATCGTCTCACTGATTTTGTCACCAAAATTGACAACAGACTTTATCCGGCAGAAGATTTCTTGAAGAGCGGTAGGACACTTTTGGGACTACAAAGAGGGGCTAAGTTTGAAAACCTTGTGAAATATTTTGAGGACTACGATACGCCACGCAAGGAACTCTCGACGGATGAATTGGCAAAATACGGGCTCAAAGAGGCATCAGTAAAACAGCAAATAATCGTTGATGAAGCGATAGCGACATTGGACAGGATGATTGAGGAAGGTAAAGTTATCAAAACTGCTTATGGCGATATCTTGATTAACGAAAACAATGAATTGGCGGTCGGAGCTTCGGCGGCTTACGTGAAGTGTGATGGTATCATCAATTTCACGCCAGAAAAAAGTTTTGCCGTTACGCTCAAGGAGAAAGATTTCAACGAAGAACTACTGCGTGAAAAATTGGGCGACAAATTTCAAGGAAAAATAATCAGAGGAAAGATGTGGATCTATAATGACCAAGAACCCTTGGGCCTCACCATTGAAGATTTGCAGTCAGCTCTAATATAGATAGGACTTACGCACCCAATCTTCTCCGCAAAGATGTCCGACATCCCTCCAAAGGCGGGCAGGCAAAGGATGCCCAGATGTCGGACATCAAAAGACGCAATAGAGTTAACCATTTTTTCACCCAAAACCCCCGCGAAAAGCGGGGGTTTTGGGGATAGCCAATCTCAATAGATTTCACTTCATTTCTGTGCTATTATGGTGGTGGTTAAGTTTTCACCACTATTTTTTCTTATGGTCAATTTCATCAAAAGAATCCGAGGTGGCGCGCGAAAGAGGATTCGCCTCTTTTTTCACCCTTACCCTAAGTTATTCAGCAATCCGCAATCAACTCATTGTCATTTCGTTGGTATTGGGGGGATTGGGATGAGCGGACTGGCGCATGTGATGTCTGATCTAGGTTTTGCTATTCGTGGTTCTGACATCACTGCCACCGACATCACTGCCAAACTTGATCGAGCAGGAATTCCTGTCACGATTGGGCACAATGCTTATAATTTACGACCCGAGACAGACGTGGTGGTGGTGTCCTCGGCTATTCCCAAAAATAATCCTGAAATAGAAAAAGCTTTGGAGTTAGGTATTCCGATTGTGAAACGTTCTTACGCCCTGGGACAGATTATGAAAACGAAGAAGGGGATAGCTATCTCTGGCACTCACGGCAAGACGACCACGACCACGATGATTACTTTGATTTTGAAAGACGCGGGATTGGATCCTATCGCGCTCATCGGCGGGGAGGTGAAAAATATCGGCGGTAATTTCTTAACCGGCAAGGGGCAATATTTCGTAGCCGAAGCTTGTGAATACGATCGCTCCTTTCTCGATTTCTATCCGCAGATTGCGGTGATTACCAATGTGGAAGCCGATCATCTAGATTATTACCGCGATTTAAATGAGATCAAAGAAGCTTTCAAAAAGTTCGTGAAGAAAATCCCGCGCGATGGACTCCTCGTTTTTTCCATGGACGATGCCAATGCTTACGAAGTGGCGCAAGTGGCTACTTGCCGTGTAGTGGGTTACGGATTTTCTAGTCGCAATCGGATGGAAAATGGTGGTGTCCAAGAATATTGGGAAGTAGAAGAGGTTAATCAAAAAGTAGGGGAGACGCGATTTGCTATCAACAACGGCAAAAAAAGTTTTGATTTTTCTCTCGCTATTCCCGGCAAGCACAATATCGCCAATGCTTGCGCCTCCATTATTGTCGCGCATCATTTGCATATCGACGAAAGTATTAGCCGGGATTTTTTGCGGGATTTCAAGGGGACAAAAAGAAGATTCGAAATCAAAGGAGAAAGGAGCGGGATGATTGTCATTGATGACTACGCGCATCATCCGACAGAAATAATGGCCACGTTGGAGGGTGTCAAAAAATTTTACAAAGGCAAGAAAGTTTTGGCGATATTTGAGCCACATCAATATAGCAGAACGCGTTTGCTCTTGTCGGAATTTGGTCAATCTTTTGGTAATGCGGATATGGTCATCATCCCCGGTATTTATGCGGTACGCGACAGCGAAGAAGACAAGCAATCTGTAACCCCACAAGGTTTAGTTGACGAAATAAAAAGAAACGGAGTAGAGGCTCTCTATTTACCGGGGTATCCGGCGGTAGTAGAATATCTCAAACAACACGCCGATTCGGAGACGGTGGCGATCACTATTGGAGCGAGTAATGTTTATGAAGTGGGGGAGCAGTTTTTGGATAATATCTAGACCCTAGACATTACAAATTTCATACAAATATACAAAAGAGCCTGTTCACAATTCGTATATTCGTAACAAATTTGTATTGTGTAGAATAAAAATATGTTTAGCTTTCGAAGAAAAAAAAACATAATTAGCTTTTCGCGCCACAAAAGATTGGAGGAGTATCATCAAGCTCCGAAGAAATCTTTTTCTTTGGTTTTCAAAAGGCCGATTACTTCGGCTCGCAATCTGCCCAAGAAATATGCCAACGCTCTATTTGGTAGGCCACATCGCAAAGTCCATATTTCTTATTCCAAATTTCTCATCTTCTCGCTTCTGTTGCTGGTGGTTGTTTATTTCGCGCTTTTTTCGCGCTTTTTCAAAGTAAAAACAATAACAGTGGTGAACAACAGGGTTCTGCTAGAAAGCGATATCGCTAATTTTTTGTATGAGAGAAATGTTCGTAACAAAAATATCTTTTTAGTTAATAGTGAACAAATGAAGGAGGCCCTGAAAGATTATTATAAGAGGATAGACGAAGTTCGCGTTTATAAAGTATTGCCATCAAAATTGAAAATAAAAATTAAAGAAAAACCCAGCACGATAGTTTGGGTGACGAAAGAGCAAAAATATTTATTGGACGATAATGGTTATGTGTTGGGGATACAACAAGAGGCGGTGGATATGCCAAAAGTTGTCGATCTAGCTGGTCTGCCAGTCAAGGAAAGTGATCGTATTGTGACTCGCGCCTTCATTGATTTCGTCAACACCGCTGATGAAAGTTTGAAAAAAAGATTTGGGATGAAAGTGGCGGGATTTTCTATCAACCAAACTACTTTTGAATTGCGCGCCGATACTTATACCGGTAAGACGACAAAACAAAAAGAAAAAGATAAAAACGGCAAAGAGATTGATGGCAAGCCATTGGTCGAGGTACCGGAAATGGGGCCGTACTTCCTTTTTGATACCTTACAGGATCCAGCCGAACAATTGGACAAATTGACTCGCCTCTTGGCTAATGGCGAAAAGATAAAAGAATATGTGATACTTTCAATAGAGGGAAGGGTGATAGTCAATTAAAAAATTAAGAAATTAAAAAATTAAGAAAATAAAAAATTAAAGGTGGGGGATCCGCCTTTTTGTGTCATTCTCGCGAGTCCGAGATGACATTATAATTTGAGCATATGAAAAACTCCAATTGGAAAATAGCGAAGAATATAACCAAAGAGGCGAGTAAGGCCTTGAAGAATTATGATGAGCTGACAGCGCAATTACTTTTCAATCGTGGTTTCAAAACAAAAAAATCTGCTGACGAATTTCTTCATCCAGATTATGAAAAGTTGCATGATCCTTATCTACTCAAAGATATGAAAAAAGCGGTAGGAAGAATCACTAAAGCGATAGAAAAGCGGGAACCAATTGTGGTCTATGGCGATTACGATGTTGATGGGGTGACGGCTACCGCGATACTCTACAGATCGCTAAAAGAATTGGGCGCCGATGTTCGATTTTATATTCCCGACAGAATGAAAGAGGGCTACGGGATGAATGTCTCGGCCATTGACGCTTTGGCCGATGAGGGGGCGAAACTTATTATTACCGTGGACAACGGCATCAGTTCGCACAAAGAAGTTCTTCACGCCAAGAAGCGCAAGATAGATATTGTCGTTACCGACCATCACGAAATAACGAAAGAAAATGTTCCCGAAGGTTTCGCCGTGATTAATCCTAAACAAAAAGGAGACAAATATCCCTGTAAAGATTTGTGTGGAGCGGGAGTGGCTTTCAAATTAGTTACGGCTCTGGTGGCCGCCTACGAAAAGAAAAAAATTGTTCAACCACTGTCTCTCGGCAAACTCAAATGGTATTTGGATCTGACGGCGCTGGGAACTATCTCCGATGTAGTTTCTCTAGTTGATGAAAATAGAATCATCGTTTCTTTCGGGCTGAAAGTTCTCGCCAAGACACGCAATATCGGCCTCCAATCTTTGGCCTACGTTGCCGGGATTGATCTGGAAAAATCCGATCCTTATACGGTGGGTTTTCAAATAGGTCCGAGGTTGAACGCCGCCGGACGGATGGCGCACGCGACTACAGCGCTGGAACTTTTAATAACCGAAGATCGTGGTCTGGCGGAGATGTTGGCCTTGCGACTAGAAAGACTTAATCGTGAGAGGCAAGATACTGTCGCTGATAGTCTTGAAATTTTGAAATCAGAATATGCAGAAAGGGAGCTAGAGTCTATTTTGGTTTTGAAAAACGATGAGTGGTCGGTGGGTATTATCGGGCTGATAGCCGGTAGAATGTCGGAAGAATTTGCTCGACCAGTTTTCGCCCTCGCTTATGATGGGAAAGTTTTGAAAGGGTCAATCCGCTCATCAATTAATTTTTCGGTCATTGACGCGCTGACAGCTAACAAAGATATTTTTTTAGGCTACGGTGGGCATCGGGCGGCGGGAGGATTTTCTTTGCATACGGAAAACTTTGAAATTTTTCGAGAAAAAATAATAGAATATGGCGATAGTATTTTGACTGAAAAAGATTTTGTCAAAAATCTGGAGGTAGAAGGGGAGATGGATTTTGAAAAAATAAATAGTGAAACATACGAAAATATAAAAAAGCTGCAACCTTTCGGCGCCGGTAATCGCGAACCGATATTTGCGACGATGGGAGTGAAGGTCAAAGAAACGAAAAGAATGGGGGAGGAGGGGAAGCATTTGCGACTCGTTTTAGTTAGCGGTGGGCGAGAAATAAATGCCGTCGCGTTTGGCATGGGAGATCTGGCGACCGATTTGTATTACGGTCGTGATATTGATGTGGCCTACACCATTTCCGAAAATATTTGGGGGGAGAGGAGGAGGATAGAGATAAGGGTGAAGGATGTTAGGATACAGTAATCGTTTTAATGATTCTGGAAATGTGGTAAAATAGAGGAAAGAGAGCTAAAAATATCATATGCCAAACCTGAATTGGAACGAAATCAAAACTCGCGCGATGGAATTCTCCAAAGAGTGGGAGAACGAGAAATCCGAGGATGCTGAGGCCAAATCTTTTTGGGACAGCTTTTTTAATGTCTTCGGAGTGACCCGTCGGCGTTTGGCGAGCTTTGAGTATGAAGTGGAGAAAAGGGGCGGAGGGAAGGGATATGTCGATCTTTTCTGGCCAGGCACTTTGTTGGTCGAGCATAAATCTTTGGGTTTGAGCTTGGAAAAGGCTCACACTCAAGCAATGGATTATTTTCCCGGCATATCAGAAAAAGATTTGCCGAGATATATTCTTGTCTCTGATTTTGGGCATTTCAAATTTTATGATATTGAAGACGATGCTCAGGTAGAGTTTCCTCTGAAAGAATTATACAAAAATGTACATTTGTTTGGTTTTATCGCTGGGTACACAAAACAAGAATATAAAGAAGAAGATGAGGTGAACATAAAAGCTGCCGAGCTGATGGGCAAACTCTACGACTCGATGGTTGAGGTGGGGTATGTAGGGCACGAGCTCAATGTTCTATTAGTGCGCATACTATTTTGCCTATTTGCCGATGATGCCAATATCTTTCTGCACCATCAATTTTCGAGATACATAGAGACAAGGACGCATGAAGATGGCAGTGATCTCGGGATGCATCTTGGAATGCTTTTCCAAGTATTTAATACACCAAAAGATAGAAGGCAGAGCACTCTGGACGAGGAACTCTCGCAGTTTGAATATGTGAACGGCGGACTTTTTGCTGAAACAATCAATATCCCTTCCTTTAACTCTCAAATGCGCAAAAGGCTTTTGGACGCATGCGCTTTTGATTGGTCAAAGATTTCCCCTGCTATCTTTGGTTCATTATTCCAGTCTGTAATGGATAAAGAGGCGCGCCGACATCTTGGCGCACACTATACTTCAGAGAAAAATATTCTGAAACTTATCTATCCGTTATTTCTGGACGAGCTGAAAAACGAATTAAGGTCTTGCGGGAGTAGCGTCCAAAAGCTCAACGCATTTCACGAAAAGCTATCAAAATTAAAATTTTTAGACCCAGCTTGTGGCTGTGGCAATTTCTTGGTAATCGCATATAGAGAACTTAGGATATTGGAGCTCGAGCTTCTCAAGAAAAGATTTGGCAATATCAGGGGGCTTGGCGTAGAATTTTTTATCAGGCTAAAGCCCGAACAATTTTTTGGAATGGAAATCGAAGAATTTCCAGCAAAGATAGCCCAAACTGCAATGTGGCTCATGGACCACCAAATGAACGAAATTGCGAGTACGGCTTTTGGCACAAATATCCCAGATCTACCACTCGGCAAAGGCGCAACCATTTTTGTCGGCAATGCTTTGAGAAAAGACTGGGAAGAAATTGTACCAAAGGACGAACTCTCCTACATTCTCGGTAATCCTCCATTTTCTGGTTCTAAAATAATGGATCAAGAACAAAGAGGCGATATTATCTCTGTTTTTAACGACATGAAAAGTGCTGGTACATTGGATTATGTTTCTGGCTGGTATATTAAGGCTGCACATTATATCCACGGTACTAAAATAAAATGCGCTTTTGTTTCTACGAATTCCATAACTCAAGGTGAGCAGGTCGGCATATTGTGGAATGAACTTTTGAATACTTGTGGCATCAAAATACATTTTGCGCACAGAACATTTAGATGGAGTAATGAAGCGAAGGGCAAAGCCGCAGTTTATTGTGTAATTATCGGATTTGCAAATTTTGACACAGAGAGCAAA
The DNA here is from genome assembly GCA_964355795.1 of uncultured Candidatus Saccharibacteria bacterium. GTDB lineage: Bacteria > Patescibacteriota > JACPGU01 > JACPGU01 > JACPGU01 > CAYHEQ01. The sequence continues at coordinate 1,605 of CAYHEQ010000032.1, read as the reverse complement.
TATCTCTATGAATATGAAAATGTTAAGGGCGATGCACAGGAGATAAAAGTAAAGAATATCAACCCATACTTAGTGCCTTCGGAAGATATTATTGTTGGCTCAAGACAAAAACCAATTTGCAATGTGCCCGAAATGAGTTTTGGTAATATGCCTCTTGATGGCGGCAACTTATTGCTCTCCGATAAGGAAAAGAACCAATTGCTAGAAATTGAACCAGAAGCATCAAAATTCATAAAACCCCTGATTAGCGCAAAAGAGTTTTTGAATAATGAAAAACGCTGGTGCCTGTGGTTGGTGGATGTAGAGCCAGCAGATTTACGGCAATTGCCATTGACGCTTAAACGCATCGATGGGGTCAGGCAGTTTAGGCTGGATAGCGTTGCGCCGTCAACTCAAAAGTTTGCCACGACTCCCTCGTTGTTTAGAGACAGAAACAACCCCGAGACATGTATCGTCGTTCCGAGAGTTTCGAGTGAGAACAGAAAATACATACCGATGGGATTTTTTGATAAAGGTTCGATTGTGAGCGATACTTGTATGGCGGTTCCAAATGCCACACTTTATCACTTCGGAATTTTGGAAAGCGCGATGCACATGGCGTGGGTCAGTTACGTTTGTGGTCGTTTGAAAAGCGATTTCCGTTACTCAAAAGATATTGTTTACAACAATTTACCTTGGCCAGAAAATCCTAGCAAAGAAAAAATAAAAGCTGTTGAGGATGCGGCGCAAAAAGTTTTGGAAGCGCGCAAGAAATATCCCACCAGCTCTTTAGCCGATCTTTATGATCCGCTGACAATGCCTGCCGACCTGACGAAAGCGCATCAGACTTTGGATAAGGCAGTAGACAGCTCCTATGGCAGAAAAACCTTCACAACCTCCACGGAAAGAATGGACTTTCTGTTTGAATTATATAAAAAATATACAAGTCCAATAATGGCAGTGGTGGAGAAGAAAAAAAGGAATAAGAAATAAATTCAAAAATTCAAAACGGAGGAGCGCTATGAACATTAAGAAAACAGTAAAAAGTTTCGTGACTCATTTATTTTGTATACCATTTTTCTCATTTAAGTACAAAGAAGAGATAGAAAATGATATCGGGGCAGAATCCGAAGCCGTGGATGAAGTGAGCAAAGAGGATAGGAACAGATTTTTCGAAGAGATTCGGATACAATGGCAATCTACGGTCGAAGATACAAGAATAGCAAAGAATCAGCAGTGGATGACCATATATTATGGATTTTTGTTGCAGTTTGCTTTTATCTATATGATTAGCGAAGACCCCAACAGAGAGACATACAAGTGGTTTCTAATCATTCCGGTTATCATTTGTGCGTACATCGTTTGTATTTTTCAGAAAAAGATGCAAGAGTATAGGCAACTAATAGTTGATATACAAAAGAATTTTACTAGTAGCTTTAGGAATATAGTAAAGCCTCTTTATGACAAGCGAAAAGGCTATTTATGCTTCTGGTATGGTTCAGTGATACCAGTAGCAATGACTTTACTCTTAGTGCTTGTCACATTATTAGCTATTATCAAGTATTGATTGTCCATGTCTCGTGTTTCTCTATACAAAGAAAACGCATAATTAAAACCCGACTCTTA
>CAYHEQ010000031.1:0-11754 GCA_964355795.1 uncultured Candidatus Saccharibacteria bacterium | reverse complement strand
GGCAGGTATTATTACTAATGAGAGTGTCCTTTTTCAGGGTGGAATTTAGCTTTTTCAATCTACCCCCATTATACAGCAAAATCCCGCGCTTGTCAATAGTTTTGGCTGGAATGAGCTATTATTGGTTGTCGTTCCAGATAGGTTGTATGTGAAACTACTTAGGAGTTCAACTCCTAAGTGCCTACACAACCGTCAGCTCTCACTCAAATACTTCTTCCCTTTGAGCATCCCCGTAGAGGCAAGGGTGGCGAGGAGGGCGACGACAAACATTACGAGAAAAAGATTTTTGAAGCCGAAAGAAGCGACGAAATACCCGCCGACAATAGCGGCGATGGCATTGGTCACATAGAGCATCGCCTCCCAATCCGCCCACTCGCGGGCTTTGTTTTTGCGGTTCACGAAATCAGAGTAAAGCGAGTCAAAGACCGGTGAAAGGACGGCTTGCGAGAGACCTAGGATAATTTGCGTAATCACCAGTTGAAATTGGTTGCCGACAAAAAAGTACGAGAGGCAACCGAGCGCGTTCAAGGCATAACCCGCCACCACGAAAAGGCCTTTGTTTTTCACCTTGTTTTCCCATATTCCCATAAGGTAGAGGACGATCCCACAGGAAATCATATAGGCGAAATACGCCCAGCTGGCATCCAAAATATCGCCACCGATATCTTGGACGAAAATAGCGTAAATCGGGCCGATCATCCCCGTCGCCAGCACCGCGAAAAAATCAGCCAAGAGCAGGATTTTGATACCTTTTTTCATAAGCCAGTAAGTTAACAAGCTAATAAGCTAGTAAGCTAATGATGGGTTAGAATTTTTGGGATTTTTTCCAACCATGTAACATCGCACCAACCTCTTCAGCAAGAGCAAGCGAGCTCATATATTTTTCTTCTGTAATATATCGTAAATCTTTAGCCAAAAGCAATTGATATTTCAATTCTTCTAGAGAACTCTGGGCTATATTGTAAAAATGCATCCTATCTTTCAAGTTTTTTCTCGTAAAACCTTCAGCTATATTAGACGGGATAGAAACAGCCGCTCTTCGCATTTGAGAAATCAAACCAAATAATTCTGACTTTAGGAAAATATCTGTCAATTCGTAAACCGTCAAAGCTAAATTATGTGATTTTTGCCAAACCACAATGTCTTTAAATGTCTTGATTTCTCCCACTATCCCTCCCTCGGCTTATTAGCTTATTAGCTTACCAGCTTATTGGCTTACTAGCTTAAAACTTCAAATTCTTCTCCCAAATCCGATACAACTCCGCGGTGGCGCGAATGTCTTCGGCGTTGTAACGAGCGATTTTCTCATATTCACCGGCGCGGAACATATTGCCAACCTGACTGCCGTCCATCCCCTCTCCTTTCGGGCTTTTGACGCCAAAGGCCGAGGAAAGCCCGTCCAGCCCCATCCCCTTCCGCTTGAAAGCGCCGTAAAAAGAAAATTGGTCGAAAAGGTCGGTGTGTTTGCAGGTTTTTTGCTGGTAAGGGTACCTCCCCTCCACCAGATTTTTTGAAGGCCGGACGGAGAGCATCGCCGAGCGCAACATCATATACGGCGCGTCAAAATAATAGCCGTTGAAGGTAATGAATTCGTCATAGCCTCGCGCCAGCTCCCAAAAACTTTCCAAAATCTTTTTCTCCTCCATTGGCTTGTAGGTGATGCCGTTGTCAGAAAATTCAGTGGGCAATTTCCCCGGCGATTGGAAGAAAACCGTGCCTGTATTCTTCTCCACATCAAAACATCCGAGCGCCACAATCTCACCGGTCAGAGGTGAAAAGCCGAGATCCACCTTGGCCTCTTCCAGCTTTAACAAATATTCTTCTTCTACTTCCGTAGATTTCTTCAGCGACCGCACAATGCTCTCCTGCAAAGGCGCGGAGAGCTTGTCCCATTCGGATCCGACGGTTTCAATATCAAAAGCTAGTTTGGGCATAACAAGAGTGTAACAGAAAAACGAAATGACCGAAAGACTAAAAAACATCACTTAGTGGCTAAGCCACTAAGTGATTGACTTCTGCTTCGCTTCGGAAGATAATAAAGTCGCTTGATTGTCCTTAAAAAATCTGCCAGACAAACGAGGTGAATTGATGAGCCTTTTTGACACCATGAAAGAATTATCAGAAGAGCCTCTTTCTTGCGTTGTCTTTATCTCTAATAACAACGAAGCTCAAGCAAGCATAATTAATGATGCTTTTCGCGTCACTAGTGAAGGTGGCGGAAGAAAACTCCTCAAGTATCTTTTTTTACTCTGGATTGAGGCCACAAAAAATTCCGCGACAGAAAAAACGCTATCAGCTGCAAGACAAATTTTTGGAGAGCTTTTTCTGAATGAGCATCGTCACGAAAGACTCTTTTTTGCCCTTCATGACGGCGAACGCTATTCTCGCTTTACCGTTCGGCTCTGCCCTCTAGCCCTTACCGCCGACGGCTCAATGGACGACGAGGAAGTCAGGCAAGCTGTCCTTAATTCCCCGGTCTTTATTATGGTTCGTGGCCATCCAAAAGCCATCTCGGCTCACCTGGATGCGCTTGAAGGCTTGGCTGAAAAGATTAATTAACCCCTCGCCCCATTCCTCCTCTTTAATCTACGGATGTTCCACATCCGTATTTTTGTGTCAAAAAAAACAAAGCCCTATCGCTTCGTTGCTCAATTTTTCTGTTGCTTAGTTATTCAGCTATTTAACTGCCGTTCAACATTTTTTTCGCCACGCTCCCCGCTTCTTCCTCGGCATCAATCATCGCTTTAAAAAAAGTAGATATCTTGGATTCTCTGGCTTCCACGGCTGCTTTTTTGTAAAATTCTGTCGCTTCAGCGCATCTCATCACCGTCTTTTGTAAATTTTCAGAACTAATTAGACTGCATTCCTCTTCCTGCAAAATGATGGGGTCTAGCCCCAAAAATTTGCGAGCGATATCAGCGTGTTCACGAGCTATCTTGGCCAATCTTTTGAAAATCGCTTTGACTGCTTCCGCATCGCCATTGATGCTCGCGCATTTGTAAAAAGAAGCATTATAGGTCTCCATATTGAGAGCCAAAAGAAGGTTCTTTTTTGACTCGTCAGAAAGCTTTTTGACCACAAAAATATCCTCGCCCTTCACCTTGTCCAGCTCTTTGACATAACGCTTTTTGGCGCCACACAAAGGACAATCAGAAGGCCTCTTTTCGGCTAGGGTCACTTCGCCACAAATTGTGCATCTGTAGGTTGTCATATATAATAGCATTATACCAAAAATACTATCAATGTCAATTTTTACTGTCAAACAAGCTATACTCTGGGGGGAGGGAAGACTACGGGCAAAGGGTATTGCCTCGGCACGACTCGATGCTGAAATACTCTTGAGTTTTGCGCTAGGAAAACCAAGAGAATTTTTAATTCTTAATCCGGGACAAAGAATTACCAATTACCAATTACGCGCCTACCAAAATCTTATCAAAAAGAGGGCGCAAAATTACCCTATCGCCTATATCGTCGGTCACAAAGAGTTTTATGACCTTGATTTTCTGGTGACCAAAGATGTCCTCGTCCCTCGACCGGAAACGGAATTGCTGGTGGAGCTGGCGCTAGATTATTGTAGGGGCAGGGCTTGCCCCTGCCCGAAAAAGGCGACCGCAAGAGTCGCCCCTACAAAAATTCTTGACCTGGGCACCGGCTCCGGCTGTATCGGCTTAACACTAGCCAAACACCTGCCACGGGCGCGGGTCATCTGCGCCGATATTTCGCCGAAAGCGCTCGCAGTGGCGCGTAAAAACGCTCATCAATTAAAATTATCATCCGTCCAATTCGTCCTGTCCGACCTATTAGCTAAGGTCAAAACCACTCCCAACATTATCGTCGCCAATCTCCCCTATCTGACTATAGATGAGCTCAAAGAACCGAGCATCAGTCAAGAGCCTCGCCTCGCGCTCTACGGCGGGAAAGATGGTCTGGCGCTTTACGAGAAACTCTTCCAGCAACTTCATGCCATTCATGGCAATGTCGGACTTTGCCAAACGGCAAAGTCCGACATTGCCAAAAACCCGTGTTTATTCCTTGAAATCTCCGAATCCCAGGGCAAAAAAATAACGGCGCTGGCGCGTCGCTATTTCCCGAAAGCTAAAGTTGAAATAAAGAAAGATTTAGCCGGAAAACATCGAGTGGCTGTAATCAAGATTTGAGATTGTGATAAAGCCCGCCTTTCGGCGGGCTTCGTTATCTGTTGCGAAATCTTCCCAGCCTCTGAAGCTTTTTCAGCCAAGAGTATGGGAGTCTTAAAGAAATCAGTTTGCTGATGAAAATATAAAAAAGACCTCCAATAAAAATAGCCTGAAGCCACAATTCGGTTTTTTCCATTAATCTTTCTCCTTTAATTCTCCCTCATGGCCTTATTTATTATTGCAAGAATAAAATTTTCGGTTGGTTTTATGCCATGACGAATGATTGTCCTCACTGGAAATCTTGCTAATTTCGGTTGCGCAGGCTTATCCAGTAATGACTTGGCGAACCAAATGGCCAGATTGGCCAAAACCACCACCACCCAACCAGTTATGACGATTAGCGGGAAAAATACATCCGGATCGGCATTGAAAAAAGAAAGGACACAAACCGCAGAAGCCAGAAGCATCAGGATGGCAAGATTGACCATACTCCGAACGCGTGTAGATTCCAGACAGTCGGGAGAGAAAGTCTTCCCCGCCACAAAAACGGCGTAGACCACCAGCAAGACGTCAGCCACCAAGACGGAAATAGTCACTTTCTTTCCCCTTTCGTTTTTTTTGTGAACGATCGATTGCGACAGAAGAAATTGTATCTCAAATCCTAATAAAAGTCAAGGCTATGGCTAATATAAGCAAAAAATGGTCTGCCGAGTTGGCGGATCATTTTTTTGCTTCAAAGCCTTTTTACTATTTCAACTCTCCCAACGTCACCTTTGCTACCGCTTCCTTGCCAGATCTCAGATATTTCACATTGACCGTTTGTCCGGGCGCGTAACCAGACAAAATACTGGTCAAGCTTTTATTGTCGGTGATTTTGTCACCTTCAATTTCGATGATGATATCGTTTTCTTTCAGCCCCGCTTTGTCGGCCGGGCTACCGATCGATATCGCCAGAGAGTTCTTGCCCTCCCCCACTATCAAGGCGCCGGAAGTTACATCAATATTATTCAAAGCGGCAAATTCTTTGGTAATATTCACATAACGAACGCCCATGAAGGAGCGCACGATGCGACCATTTTTCAAATACGAATTGAGCGCGACCTTACCCGAATTAATCGGGATAGCAAAACCGATAGAATTACCTTGCGCGTCCACCGCCGTATTGATACCGATGACTTGACCTTTGACATTGATCAATGGCCCGCCAGAATTACCGGGGTTAATCGGCGCGTCTGTTTGGAGCAATCCTTCCAAACGAGAAGCGGAACCGAAGCCGTCAGAAGCGGTAATAGCGCGAGACCTGGCCGAAATCACGCCCACTGTTACACTATTCTGATATTCTCCCAAAGCATTGCCAATGGCCACCACTCTCTGCCCCATTTCTAGCGCGTCGCTATCTCCCAGCTCGGCCACCGTCAGACCCTTGGCTTCAATTTTTACCAAAGCGAAATCAAACAAAGGATCGGTAGCGACCGTCTTACCTTCATAATCTTTGCCGTCAGCGGTTACTACGGTTAATTTGCCAGCGCCCGCTACGACATGTTTGTTGGTGAGAATGAGCCCATCGTTGGTCACGACGAATCCCGTGCCCCCGCCTTTTTGTTCAGTCGCTCGGCCAAAGAAATCTACCGCCTTGGTGGCCGTAGAAATACTAACGACAGAGGGAGAAACTTTTTTCACCGCATCAATGACACCAGAGCCTTCGTCAAGAGTCACTTTCTCGGTAATATTGTTGGTCACTTTTTCACCATTGATTCTGCCCGTTTTGAGAAGATAGACCATCAGAGCGGTAGAAAATCCCGCTCCGCCGATACCGCCGATTAACAAAAAAACAACAAAAGCAATAATGACTTTCTTTCTGGGATTTACTGGAGATTTTTGAGACAGTTTCACTGTTTCGCCGATACCATCAACGATTTCGTCAATGAGATCTTCTTTTTCTTCGGGCATATTGTCGCCTCCTAAAATTTATTTATAATTACTTCATCCGATGTCCGACATCCCTCCAGAGGCGGGCAGGCTGGGCATCCTTTGATGTCGGACATCTTCTCCTGAAAGTGTCAACAACGCTCTTACACTCAATACTAGCCCTTATGGCAGTCGCACTATTTTGCCAAAGTTGGTTAGCCATTCTCCGATGATGGGAATCCAGCCCAATTCTTTGATTAAAAAAGAAAGGAGCGCGATGACGACAGCGGCGCCGATCAATGTCCCCAAGCCAAATCCCGTGCCACGCAAAAAACTGTAAAAAAATGCCTTCCATGGGCTACGAATGAAGCTCACGTATTCGTTAAAAGTCGGTCCGTCCACGGACGAGGTGATCGCCTCGTCTTCTTTCATTCGCATAGAAAAAAACTTTTTTTTGATTCTTGGCATCTTTTTTGTTTTTCTCATTATTTAGATTATTTTTTGTTTTTGCTGGATTTTTTGGCTTTCACTTCTTTTGAAATTTTTTTTACAGTTTTCTTGCCTTCAAATTGCACTTTTTTGAAACCCCTCTTCGCTTCCGCAAAAGTATTTTTGGTCGCCTGCCCCACACTTTCAAAAAAAGGCTTAATCTCTTGCTGGAGGTTTTCCCCTTTTTCCGACAAGCTCCTCACCGCTTTTTTCACTCTTTTTTTCAGCTCTGCTCTTTTCTTCGGCGAATTCAAAGCGCCAATAGCCACCGCCGCCAATCCCCCCAAAACTGCTCCTTTCACAAATGTTTTTGTTTTTGACATCGCTAATTTTCTCCAATTAACTCTTATTTTCTCTAATTTCGTTATTCAATATTCTCTTGTACTCCAAACTATTTCTGCCGAAATTGACTATTATGCCAAGTTTGATCTTTTTAGTTTTCAGATAAGAGAGTACTTGTTTAATTTCAGCTGGAGTTATTTCAGGTTTGACTTTCAGCTCAACAACTATTTTGCCACCAATCAAGAAATCCAAAAAATAATGCCCCACCTCTTTCTCGTCATAATACATGGGAACCATCATTTCTCTTTCAAAAGAAATGCCCTTATCTTTCAAGGCTTGCGCTAGAGCTGTTTGGTAATATTTTTCTTTATGCGTACTGCCTAATTGAGAATGTACCTTCATGCACAAACCAACCACTTCATAGCTTAATTCTGGCTCAACAAGTTCTGACATTCTTGTTTTTGTATTTAATTCGCGAGAATAAGAGCTAATTCGCGAAAATTAGCTACTCATCTTCTTCATACACATCCACTTTGGAAAATTTCTTGCTCCGACCTTTCTTCGCCTTATTCTGCGAAGCTTCTTTGGCTTTTTTGATGCCAATACCAACACTGATAGCCCCCAAAACAGCTGGAATTATCTTGTCCATCACCAAAGTATTAGTGAAAACTGATTTGGCTTTGGAGGAAACAGCGCCCACAGCGTCGGCGGCCGAATCCACCATCTCGTTCAGCTTGTCGGTAATCTTCCTCATATCAATCAAAATCTTAATCGCCGCGCCCAGCGCCACAGAAAAAAGGGCTATCAAAATGATAAAGCCCACCGAAAGCATAATAATCAAAATATCTTCAGAAGCCATGATAAAAGCTTACTGCTATAAAATCCTAAATTCTAATTTCTAAATTCTAAACAAACTCAAATATTCGAAATTCTAAACCTAAAAAAACATCTGCTTTGGAATTTGTTTGTAACTTGTTATTTTGGATTTGAAAAATTATTTAGAGTTTAGGATTTAGTATTTAGAGTTTGTCGCAACTCAATACTTCGCCCCAATTATATCCCGAAGCTTGTATATGTCAAAACATACACACCTTACCCCCAAATCTACCGCTCTGCCCAGCTGATAATATCGCTTTCAACATTTTGCAAATCAGTCATTTTGCGAGTAGCCACATCCATCACGACCAACTTATCCCCCTTATCAGTGCGTGCCACAAAAGCCAAAATTTTCTGAAGCGATGGCCAGACGAGATAGCGACAATCGCCTATTTGCTCGGCCAATTTTGTTTCTTCTCCACCTTTTTTGTTAATAATGGCCACAGTATTTTTGCCGTCTCTTTCAGAAGTGAAAACGATGCTGTCTCCGTCACTTCCCCAGTGAAGATTTTTGATCGCCAGCGAGGTCTTGAAAATTTCTTTTTCCATATTTTTGGCTAAATCAAAAACGACGATTCTGGAACCAAAATTGTAATCGTCCTTTGAAAACAAAAGGTTTTTGCCGTCTGGGGAAAATTGCGCCGCCATCTCGTAATCTGAAGATTGTGTTAATTGCTCCTCCTCCAAAGTATCTAGATCGTTGACAAAAATATCTCTGGAGCCGTCTTTGAAAGCAGTGTAGACCACTTTGCGTCCATCGGGCGAAAGGTGAATATCGGATTCAAAAATTTCATTATTAGTCACTTGCTTCCATTCGGGGTTATCTCCCAGCCCTACCACATAAATCTCCGGAGCGCTATTTTGCCCCATCTTGCCTAGAAAAACGACTTTAGTCCCATCATTGGCAATAGCGAAATCGCTTACTGGCGTTATGCCATCGCGAGTCAGCCTCGTCAGCTTCTCGCCATTGCCGTCCACCGAATAAAGCGCTGGCAATTGCTGTCCCCATTCGTTTTTGTTCTCTTCATCTATATTAGCGTAAAAAACCAGTCTCTTGCCATCTTTGGAAAATCGCCCGCCCCATGATTCGCCGGCGTATTTGCCAGTGATATTTTTGATCCCGGTGCCGTCATAATTAACAGAATAAATACTTTTTTTTCCCTCTCTAGTAGAAGTGAAGGAAAATCGGCCGTAAGGAGAAAGCGCGATTTCTTTTTGCTGTTGGCCGTCTTTAATCACCTTTACTTTCTCTTCAAAATCAAAGTAGCCCACCGCCGAAATCTTCAAGGCCACCTCTCCTAGACTCGCTTGTTCAAAGATAAAAGCTCCTTGATCGTTGGTGTAACGGATCTCTCCGTCTAGATTCACCATCGCGTTGGCTATCGGTCTTTTGTCGAAATTATTGACGACCAATCCGACATAGACACCCAGATATTGGGGGTCTTTTTGCATTACAATGACACCGAGACTTTGCTCTTTTTTCCAAGTGAAAAGGGTGATGATATGGTCTTTGAATTGGGACTTGGCGATAGTAATTTTTTTCCGACCAAAACTGCTATTGGTCAAGGCGAATTCTCCCCTCTCGTCGGTGAAAGTCTCCATCTCCCCCATGGAGATTCTGGCGTTAATCAACGCTTGACTGCCAAAAACTACTTTGCCGATGATGCGAATGTCGCCATTATTTCTAATGCCTGAATAAAAAAAGTAGGCTATCCAAAGGACCGCCACCGCCATGATAGCCAAAGCCAAAAAGACCCATTTTTTCATGGATAGACCAGACAAATAACTTCTCGCGCTAATAGAACGAATGCGAAATTTGACCATGCCCTCCCTTGCTTACATTACTAAAAAGATGTTCCAGCCACATTATAATACGCCAGCACGAAAACGCAACGAGAAAATCTAAATTTCAAAACCGAAATGTCAAATTAAAAACATATTTTGGCAAGGTTGAACCTTGCCAAAATATTACAAAACCAAGGCGAAAAGGCGGATCCGAGGTTCGACCTTAGCTTCGAAACTTCTCCAAGGTCAAACCTCTTTACCCCTGTCGGTTAAAGCAAGAACAACGCTCTGATTTCTGACATATTGTCCATTTAGATTTTGAACTTTTTGGCAATCTTTTTCGTTTCGTCGTAATTTTTCGCCTCCATCAATTGCCCTCGCATCTCCACCGCGCCGTCAAAGCCGGAAACATAAATTTTGAAAAATTTTTTCATCGTGTCAAATCGCCTCGGATTGCCCCAAAATTTTTCGTAAAGTTTCGTGTGTTCGAGGAGGATTTTTAACCGCTCTTCGACACCAATCCTTTGCCAATCTTTTTTCTCATCAAAAATAAAAGGGTTGGAAAAAATAGCTCTCCCCAGCATCACACCAGCGCAACCGGTTTCTTCTGCTTTTTTTCGCGCGTCATCCAAATCAGCGACATCGCCGTTACCGACAATCAAAACGCCCGAACCTTTGGCTATTGCCACTGCGTCTTTGATACGATTCCAGCGCGCCGGCACATGAGACATCTCCTTCCTCGTCCGCGCGTGGATGATGATGGCCTCCGGTTTTTCGGCCAGAAGTTCTGGCAACCATTCTTCCAAAATATCTTGATTGAATCCGAGCCGTGTCTTGATAGACAAAGGCAGTTTCGGCGCGCCACGCTTCGCCGCCCGCATTATTTCGCGCGCGAGCTTGGGATTTTTTATCAGCGCCGCGCCGGCCCCCTGTTTTTCCACTGATTTATCCGGACAGCCCATATTGATATCTATGCCGTCAAAACCTAGTTGGGCGACCAAACGCGTGGCTTCTTCCATTTTTTCCGGCCGGGAGCCAAAAAGTTGCGCGACGATCGGCTTTTCGGCCTCGGTAAAGGAAAGGTGTTTAGCCAATTTTTCCCGCCCCACAGAACACAACCCATCGGCTGAAACAAATTCGGTGTAGATCACATCTGGCTTGCCGAATTTCACCACCATTTGCCGAAAAACCGGATCGGTCACATCAGCCATCGGCGCGAGAACGAAAAATGGCCGAAGGTCCCGAGCGCAGTCGAGAGACAATTTTTGCCAAAAAGATTTATTTACCATTGCCAGATTATAGCAAAAAATACGGTGATTCGCTACTAAAAAATCCGAGGTTCGACCTTGGAGAAGTTCAGAAGTTAAGGTCGAACCTCTATTCGCTACTAAAAAGCTCAACGCTTGCATAAAAATAAATGCCCCAGTGTTTTACTAGGGCATTTTTTTCAAAGATTATTGGAAGAAAAATTACAACCGTTCTCCCAACGTTGACAAGACCGCCAAGAAAACCTGATCGGGAGTCTTGTCGTCAGTTTGAATGACGATGAAGCGTCTGGGGTCATATTCTGCTTGCGCCAGATAGCCTTGGCGGACTTTCTCGTGATAATCCAGCCCGAGCTTTTCGTAAACAGAACCGCCGTCGTTTCTCTCTCGAGCGCGAGCGAGCCCCACTTCAGGCGAGACGTCCAGATACACCACGAAATCTGGCAAACGATTGTCTAGGGAAAGCCTAATATTATCCATGACTTCTTTGAGAGGCAACCCTCCGGCGAAACATTGATAAGACACCGAAGAGACGAAAGAGCGGTCGGAAAAGACTATCCCTCCCGCCTTCAACATCGGCTCAATCAATGTTTTGTAAATCAAACATCTGGCCGCACTGAAAAGATACAGTTCCGCTCTTGGCTCTAATTTGTGCGCCCTGATGATTTTGTATATTTCGGCTCCCACTGCGGTGCTTCCCGGTTCGGCAACAAAGGTCACCGATTCGGTAAAGTTGGCAAAAAAGTCTTTGAGCCTCTTCATCACCGTCCCCTTGCCGGCGCCTTCTCCCCCTTCAATGGCGATGTAGAGACCGCCTTTCTTTTTTGCCGAGGCCATCAACTGACGCGTAAATTCTCCTTTGTCAAAGATGCCCCGCGCTCTCGCCAATCCTTGGCGCGCCTTGGTCAAAGCTTTTCTGCCTCCGAAAAGCACTCCCGCAACGACGGTAAGAATACCGATTGAAGTCAAAAATTTCTTGTCAAAGACCATTGTCGTTTCTCCTTGAAAAAAAG
>CAYHEQ010000030.1:0-11831 GCA_964355795.1 uncultured Candidatus Saccharibacteria bacterium | reverse complement strand
TTCCAGAGAGATTTTTTCTCCCCAATAAAGCCCCATTTTGGCTGGAGGGAGGCTATCGTAATTGCCTTTGATAGTCACTATTTCGTCAATTTCCGCATTTTCCAGAGCTACTACGGCGGTCATTAATTTCGTCAGGCTCGCGATAGGCCTTTTTTTATCATAATTTTTCCCCTCCAAGACAGACAAGGTCGCGCTATCCAAGGCCAGATATTCTACCGCGCCAATTTTTAATTTTTCCTCTCCTACCAATTGCGGGATGATGACCCTCTCCTCATTCAAAACTATGGTCTTTTCTGGCCGATCCAAGATACTCTTTCCCTTGGGTAGATTGTCGGCGCGACTGACAGAAATACTAATCAGACCAACCAAAAAAATGGCGCCAATGGCCATAATATATTTTTTACGCTTTTGCCAATCTATCTTTGCAACTTTTCTAGCTCTTTTGTGTTTAGTTTTCGCCATTCCCCTTCTCCCAAATCCCCTAATGTTATCTGCCCTATACGAACTCTTTTTAATCGCAAAACTTCCAGCCCCACCGCCTCGCACATTCGTCTGATCTGCCTATTCCACCCTTGATGCAAAACTATTTTCAATTCTACCTCATTGTCTCCGCTTTTGACAATCTCTACTTTGTCCGCCTTGGCCAATCCTTCTTTTAATTTTACCCCCTCTAAAAATTTGTCGCGAAGCGACTCTATAGTTTTCAATCTGAAATCTGCAATCTTAAATCTGCAATCAACAAGGTATTCTTTTTCTTTTTCATACCGCGGGTGCGTCAATCGATTCGCCAAATCCCCGTCGTTGGTGAAAATCAAAGCGCCAGCGGTATCATGGTCTAACCGACCGACCGAAAAAACTCGAGGATTTTTCGGCACTAGATCGATCGCTTTTTTCCGCCCAAAGGGGTCAAAAGCGGTAGTAATATAGCCGACCGGTTTATTGAGCAAATAATAAACTCTGCCCTCTTCTGGCGCGACTTGTTTGCCGCCTACAAAAACTCGGTCATTGTCCGTATCTACTTGAAAACCCATTTCGGTAATCACCACCCCATTAACGGAAACTTGGCCGTTCTTCATCAGCTCTTCCGCTCCCCGACGAGAAGAAACCCCACATTGCGCCAGATATCTGTTGAGTCGCATAATAGCCATAAGAAAATTATAGCACAATTGCCGAACTATTGTATAATGAGCGTAATTATCAATATCAACTAATTATGTCAAGCGAACAAGTCTTACCAGAAAAAGGCGTAGAAATAAGCGCGGGAATACGCTATCAACTGCAAATGTGCGGAAAGCCAAATCGTGCAGAAATGATGATGGGCATGATAAGCCATCCCAAAGAAAAAATATTTTTTTTGGATTTTGAGGCTAGACACAGAAGCGCTTTAGGGAAAAGAGCGAACGAAAGAAAACAAGGCATTCCAGAAGACGAACTGACCCCTATCGCTCCTCTGCGTGGCACTCCAGAAGAGCAAACGCGAGAGCTGGAGATACTTTTTCGCATTACCGCCAGACAAAACCAGTGTCGCGCAGAACAGCTCCCGGATAGTCTTGGGCTCAAAGCCACCATCAAAAAAGCGGAAGACGAATTACGCGCTATTTGCCAGAAAAATCCTCAATCTTTCCCCGAAAAAGACCTTTTGCCTCTACGGTTTTTCTCCTGTCTGGACACCCCGCTAGACAATTGCGGCATAGATGCTTTCGTGGAAGCAGGACCTCCAGAATCCCCTCTGCGAGCGACTATAGACGTCACATTAAACAGCAAGGATTTAGGCAAGGGCGGTTATCATAAAGAATATGTTGATATAATCATCTTGGCTGGAAAAAATGATTCTGCCGAAGAAATATCGGCAATAATAGTGGCGGCAATTCAAAATGGTTATCGGATAAAAAATCGTCTGAAAAACACCGGGGATTGGCAAGAAAAAATAGAGAAACAGAAAGAAAGAGAGGAATTAAGAAAATCTGGCAGTGGTCGTAAAAAAACATTCTTTAAGTATTGACAGATAAGGCTTCGTATAGTAATATAGTTAAACCTTAAAAAGAAAGGGGTGATGATGGCGTGGGATTGATAGACATTCTGAATAACAGAGAGTGCATCTTTTGCAAAAAGAAATTTGAAACCCCCGTGATTGCCTGTCATGATTGCGTCCCCGATGAGCGCAATTATGTATTATGCTCTTGTTGCCGAGACATACATCATCCTGTGGCAGGAGAGCTGAATAGCGTCCACCCAAGGATAAGAACTCTGTTCATCCCAAGGGAAAAATGTCAATTCTTTGGGATAGTGCGGGCTTGTAGCCATTGCGATCTCAAAGGAAAGGTAGTCCAAAGCGATTGTCTCGGAGCGCTTTTTTTCCTCACCATCGGGTGAAAAACAAACAAAGCCCCGTCTGCCAAATGGCAGACGGGGCTTCGCTTTTGAAAAATTAGCGTCTCTACTCCCACACCACATACACATACTTCTCTCCTCGGCCAAATTTGTAGGTCGTTTTGCTTTGGTATTGTTTTTCTAAGTGTTCGCCAATCAGCCGTGCCAAAAAAACGCTGGCGGTGAAAACCTTCCACATATTTTTGAATTTTTGGATTTTGACAATCCTGTTTTTCGGATCCTGCCAGCGATACTTTTCTTCAATATTTCTCACAAAATTTTCTATTTGGTTGGGCACTAATCGGGTGATATCGTGCTTCAAGGCTATCTCCCCTTCAATCCAACCATTCTCGATCGCCTCACAGCCGGGGCAAAGCCTTTCCTCGTGAATAATCTTTTTACTTTCCAACACGACTGCGTCATGGAACCAACGTTTCTTGGCCTCCATCATCCCGCATTTGGGACAGATAACAAGAAAAGGAGAAGATTTCTCCTTCGGGTTTCTAGGGGTAACAAAATGCCCATAGGTGGCATTGCTACCCGCTACACTGCGATCGCGAGGGTCTCTTAGTGACATAATAAATATCTCCTAATATTTACAAATATTCATGGATATTAAAAGATATTAAAAAAATCTCCTACTCGTGTTGGTGGTCGGTATGCTCGTGATCGCACTGGCCACAACACTCCTTGTCTTCCTTGACAGCGAGCAAGTAGATGATTTCCAAAACGCCCAGGGTATTGACGAAAAGTAGCACCCAGAACCACACCCTTTGTCCATTGCGAGAAGCGCGCCAGAGCGCCAAGCCCTTCAAGAGAATGACCACTAAGAAAACGGCAATCACCAAAACATAAAAAACCGTGAAATATCCCGTCGGCACATTGAGCAATTTCGCCAATTCAATCACCGGATCAAAAGTCAATTTTTCCATAATTTTTGAGATTACTAATGTTGTCCCATATTATACAGATTTTTATATTTTTACGCAATGCTCAGTCCGAGGTTCGACCTTTAAGGCCAATTCTCCAAGGTCGAACCTCTTCTGTTCGTGTAGTTTGCCTGCCCGCCGGCGAGGAGGGTGTTTTGTGTATTTTATTCTACTATCTTAATATGCGCTTCTTTGAGCGTCTTGGCGGGAAGATCTGCCGGCGCGCCCATCATTGGATCTCTGCCGTCACCAGTTTTTGGAAAAGCCATCACTTCACGGATATTTGGCTCACCGGCCAAGATCATCACCATGCGATCGATACCGGGAGCAAATCCCCCATGGGGAGGCGCCCCGTATTCAAAAGCCTCCAGCATATGACCAAATTTCTTTTGTTGGTCTTCTTCGTTGATTTTCAAAATGTCAAATACTTTCTTTTGTAATTCTTTCTGGTGGATTCGCATACTGCCAGAGGACAACTCATAACCATTCAAAACCAAATCATAAGCGTCAGCGCGAGCAGATAGCGGATCACTATCGAGCTTACCCATATCTTCCGGCTTTATAGAGCAAAAGGGATGGTGAACGGCCTGGATCGCGCCCCCTTCGCCTTTTTCAAACATCGGGAAGTCAAGAATCCAACAAAAAGCCAGCTCATTAGGGTCATTTTTGTCGGATCGTAAATCTGGCTTATCTGTACCGTATTTCTCCATTACTTCAGCATAAGTCAAGCGAGGAAAGGGTTCTGAAGTTATTTTTTTGTCAGGAGAGATTTCTTTGATTAGTTCAACAAACATCTCTTCGGTCAATTTCAAAATATCTTCTCTCTCCACAAAAGACATTTCAAAATCGAGCTGGGTAAATTCCGGTTGCCTATCTCCTCTTTGGTCTTCATCACGCATACAACGGGCTATCTGAAAATATCGCTCAAATCCTGCCACCATACAAAGTTGTTTGAATTGTTGCGGGCTTTGAGGCAAAACATAAAATTTCCCCGGATGCAGACGAGAAGGAACGATGTATTCGCGAGAACCTTCGGGAGTGCCCTTCATCATAATGGGCGTCTCAATCTCAACAAAATCATTTTTGTGGAAATAATCGCGGATAAAAGTAATAATTTTGTCTCGCAGAAGAATGTTTTTATGAAGGCGCTCCGAACGCAAATCGAGATAGCGGTATTTCAAACGCAACTCCTCATTGACGCCAATAGTATCTTTGTCTATTTCAAAGGGCGAAGTTTTGGCTTCGTTCAGAATAACGATTTTTCGCGCCTGCAATTCTACTGTGCCGGAAGTAATTTTTTCGTTTACCATATTGTCCGGTCTTTTGTTGACTGTGCCTTCAATTTGCACCACAAATTCCGGGCGGAGCTTCTCGCCTATCGCGTAGGCTTCCGCTTCAGCAGGCAAGACCACCACTTGCGTGAGGCCATATCTATCGCGCAAATCAAGGAAAATCAATTTCCCGTGGTCGCGTCTGGCGTGCACCCAGCCGGCCATTACGACAGTTTCCCCCACTTTTTCGCTGACTTGACTGGACAATATTCTGGTCATATTCGGTATTGTTTAGTTGTACATTTTTCAAGCGTTGTTGACGCTTACCAAAAACATTTCTGACAAGAGGTTCAACCTCAAAGGATGCCCAGAGGTTGAACCTCGGATTGGGAGCAAGGTAGTAGCCAGTCAAAAACATTATCCAGCCACCAAATACCTTCTCAAAGGGTCAACAGCCCTAAGATATTTTTTATACAGTAAAATTATAACTCTTTTTTTTCTTTTGGCAAAATTATACTTTTTCTATCACCATAACAGTATAATCGTCTCTGCGAGAAAGGCTCTCTGGTATCCGCGCAGTTTCTACCAATAATTCTCGGCTGTCTTTTGTTTCTTTGCCTCGGAATAATTCGTCAGACGAAAGATGACGATTCCTTAGCTTTGGAGTGTAAAAATCCTGCACCCCGTCGGTATAAAGAATCAATTTGTCTCCGGAGCCAAGATTTACTCTTTCTCCAGTCCACGAAGAGTCTTTTTCGGCCACATCCCTTCCTTCGTAGCCGAGAAAAACCAGTTTTGATTGCTCAAAGTCATCGTAGATGCTCCCGTTTTGCTGAAGAGCTATTGTTCCACCACAACTAACTACTGAAGTGTAGCCGTCATTACCGATATTTACCAAAGCCATCGTGATAAACTTATTTGTTTCATAAAAATTAGTTTTTAGCAGTTTCTTTTCCGCTTCCACTATATCGGCAAATTTTATTTGTCTGTCATAAGGTAAAAAACCAAGCAGTAAGGCTTTGTTGACGGAAGCGTTAATGTCTTTGCCGGCGGCATCCAAAACTATTGCCGTTAGTCCATCTTGATGCTCGTGGATTACCGCTACGTCTCCTCCGAAACTCCCCATGAATTGCCGACTCTCGTAGGATATCCGAAAGTCACCAAAGATTTTTTCTTTGCCGGAACTGTCTTCTATCTGTTTCTCCAGCTTCATAGCGTAAGACAGTCCAACCAAAACAACCACTATGTTGTCCAGGGAAAAACTTTTTTTTATCTCCGGATCCTGCCAGAGCTCTTTGGTCGCGCGCGCCATAACTTGGCTATTAAAAGTTTGCTTGGCTTCATTATTGAGACCGTTCAGTGCCTCTAGCGTTTCGTCGCTTACCGTAAGAGCGTCGGAACGGAGAGCATCACGCATTTTGCCCAGAGCGTCTTTTTCTATCACTTTCTGGTCGGGATAAAAAGGGACATTATCCTCGACCATATAGTGCGTTAGCGTTCGGTACATTTTATCTATCAAAAGATCAACGTCCAATCTCTCTTTTTTCTCTGGAGCTACTTTTTCTAATTGTTCCAATGGGCTCATCTTGGTAGTGCGCTAAAATGTTCTATTAAATAATTGGTCGCTCGCTCCATCACGCCTTTCACATCCAAATCCGTCAAGGTGCGGTCAGGAGATTGCAGAACAATGTGGTACGCCAAAGATTTTTTTCCCTGCCCCAATTTTTCCGATTGGAATTGGTCGAAAAGTTCGACCGAAATGATTTCTTCGGCTATTTTTTTGATACTGTCGGCTAGATCCTGCGCATCAACACTTTCGTCCACGACAATCGCGATGTCCCTTTTACTCACTTCAAAACGAGAAAAATCTTCGAAAATAATATCAGACGGGATTTCCGTGAATTTCTCATTAATATTTTTTGCGCTATCTGTCAGCGCGTCAAAATTTATTTCCGCCGTCCAAACGCGCTTTTTCAAGTCCAGATTGGCTAGGATCACCGGATGAATCTCGCATATTCTGCCTATTTTTTGGTTATTGAAATTGACGGTAGCGCTTCTGCCCGGGTGGACATAGGCGACTTTTTTACCGTCATTCTCGTAATTGAATTGTAACCCAAATTTTTTCGCGAAACTGTCCAGATAAGCTTTGGCCACGAATAGTCCTTCGTCGTCATTTTCACCGTAAATCAAAACGGCCAGATGCCTCTCTTCTTTGGCGGGAATATTCTCATCTTCACTTGCCAGATAGACTTTCGTCAGATCAAACAAAGCAAATTGTTCAAATTTTTTCCCGTTTTCGGTAGCGTGGGACAAAAGCTTTGGCCACAGACCGGAGCGAATAATGTAGTCATTCTCGTTCAAAGGATTGCTTATTTCAAAATTACGCTGTGTCATTTGAGTTTTTTCCACTAAATCTTTGCCCAAAATAGCGGAGGTGAAAACTTCCGTCAAGCCGATAGAGGCGAGATACTTCTTTGCTTCTTGCTCGAAATAAAGCGCCTTGGCGGTTTTCGGCGTAATTTTTGTTTTCAGCGCTGTTTCCTTGACTTTGTCCAGTCCAAAAATCCGCCCCGCTTCTTCAGCGACATCTTGCCAAATATTGATGTCCATTCGCCACAAAGGAACGCTGATATTCGCTCCCCCCCGTAGAGACAGAGCATGCTCTGTCTCTATTCCTGACGATGTAGCATGCTCTGTCTCTACCCTCTCAAATCCTAACTTTGCCAATATCTGCCAAAATTTTTCTTCCGTGATATCAATACTTAAATAATTTTTAATTTTCTCGAAGTCTATGGCTACTTCTCTCTCTTCCTGTTTCCAGTCTCCGGCGACAACTTTTCCGCCTACTAATTCACCTCCCGCGATTTCTCGCACCAATTGCGTGGCGCGCGCCAAAGATTTATCCGCTAGATAGGGACTCAAACCCTTCTCGAAGCGCGAGGAAGCCTCGGTGCGCAAACCCAAGGCTCTTTGCGAACGACGAATATGTGGGGAGCTAAAATTGGCCGATTCCAAGATGATTTCGGTGGTATCAACGCCTATTTCCGAACTGGCGCCACCCATCACTCCGGCTACCGCGATGGGATTTTTGGCGTCAGCAATAACCAGTAATCCCTCCCGTAATTCGTGTTCTTTCTCGTCCAAAGTCTTGATCTTCTCGCCTTTTTTGCTCAACCTCACAACGATTTTGTATTTTTCTGCGCTGGTCTGCGTATATTCTGCGCCTGTCTGTGCCAATTTAGAAGCATCGAAGGCGTGCAACGGATTCCCCTGCTCTAACACCACGAAATTGGTGATGTCCACGACATTATTAATCGGCTTCATCCCGCAGGCCAACAGTCTTTGCTGAAGCCACATCGGCGAGGGAGCAATTTTCACATTTTTCATCACTTGCGCTAGATAAAGGGGGCAAGCTTCCGGAGCTTGATTTTCTACCCGTAGAGACACGCCATGGCGTGTCTCTACGTCTGGCAACGAAACATTTTTTTCTTTTAAGGGTATACCGTATATCGCTGAGATCTCGCGCGCCAACCCCAGATGATTTTGCAGGTCTCCCCTGTTGGACAAAATAGCGCCGTCCAAAATGAAGTCGGCAAAGATTTCAGCAAGTTTTGCGCCGACAGGAAGAACAGGATCCAAAATCATAATCCCCGCGTGGCTCCCGCCAAAGCCTAACTCATCTTCGGCGCAAAGCATACCCTCCGACTCAATACCGCGAATGGTGGTTTTTTTAATCTCGCCCGTGGGAAGCACACAGCCGATAAGCGCCACTGGCACCTTTTGCCCAACTTTGATATTGGGCGCGCCACAAACTATCTGCAGGATTCTGCCCCTAGGAGAAGCCTTGGGAAACCCCGAGGCTTCTCCTAGGGGTGCACCTATCTCGACTTTCACCACTTGCAACTTATCGGCGTTGGGGTGCGGTTTTATTTCTTTGATTTCTCCCACCGCCACTTTTTCCAAAAAATCTCCGCCGAATCTTTCGACGCTCTCAATCTCTACCGACTTCAAACTCAAATCCTCCGCCAGTTCTTGCGGAGTTTTGTCGAAATTAACCAATTGTTTCAGCCAGTTATAGGAGAATTTCATTTGCTATTTCAATGGCTCCCATCGCATTATTCCGCAATAAACTTGCGTTTTGACTTCGTCCATCTTCACGGCGCTCCTTTGCTCGGCTACGCGACAAACAATGTCGTCTTTATTGTCTTTGTAATAGCCTTTGGCGCCAACAAATGTCCCGTAGGAAGTATTGTTATCGTTTTCTCGAAAACCCTTGGTAAGTAAAAATTCGCCGACTTTTCTTCCGTATTCATAAAGGTCGGCAGTATCAGCCTCTCCTTTTTTTATCGCTTGAAATCCCGTAGCCTCCACTTCCCTATCCACATTGGTGGCGCCAAGATTCCAGATTATTTTGCTTGCGCCAGTCTCGGAAAATGGCGCTCCCGTCACACTCTTTATCTCCGCAAGCAGATTGACAATATCTTCTTGGGTATAGGAAGGGGCGGAATCGTACATTAGATATATATTATTTCTCAGCCACAAAAATCGGCCGATCAAGACCAAGACTAGAATGGCAACCGCGACAATGACGATGGACAAAACATTTTTTTTCTTCATAATATTTTGGTTATGCGAATTAATTTACGACTATTAAAATTGTTCCAAAAATCTTAAATCATTTTCGTAAAGCAATTTGATATTGGGGATACGGTGCTTCATCATCGCCAATCTCTCAATGCCGGCGCCGAAGGCGAAGCCGGAATATCTTTCTGGGTCAATCCCCCCTTCGCGCAAGACATGGGGGTGTACCATACCGGCGCCCAAGAGTTCTATCCAGCCGGTTTTTTTGCAGATATTACAGCCCTCGCCCAGGCAAAAGGGACAGGTGACATCCACTTCCAGTCCGGGCTCCACGAAAGGGAAATAATTGGAGCGAAAGCGAATTTTTGTTTCTTCTCCGAGCATTTTTTTCATTGTTTCCGACAAAGTCCACTTGAGATTTCCCAACGTCAGACCTTGATCCACCACCAATCCCTCAAATTGATGAAATTGCGGGGAGTGCGTCGAGTCGTCATCTCTGCGAAAACATTTACCGGGCACGATAATTTTGATCGGGGGTTGGTGGTCTTTCATATAGCGAATCTGCATCGAGCTGGTTTGCGTCTTCAGCAAAAATTCACCTCCATTTGATTTATTGTTTTCTTGATTTAATGTTTTTATGTAAAAAGTATCCTGTGTATCGCGAGTGGGATGATCCGGCGGGATATTTAACGCGGTGAAATTGTAATAATCCGTCTCAATATCATAGCTATCCACCACCTCAAAACCCATTTCTTCAAAAATTCGCTCCACTTTGAAAATGAAATTGGAGAGAGGATGGAGATGACCGGGAGTAGGTTGTAGGGAGTAGGTTGTAGGGAGTAGGTTGATGTCGAGTTTTTCGGATTCGGCAATTACTTCCCATTTTTTTATTTTGAGCTTTGCGCTTTGCGCTTTTAGCTCTTGCGCCATCCAATTGCGCAAATCGTTCGCCTTCGGACCCAGCTCCTTTTTTTCCTCCAAACTGAGAGAACTAAGAGACCTCAAAACCTCCGTCAGCTTCCCCTTCCGACCGAGAAAGGCCACTTCCAAATCAGCCAGAGACTGGTCGTCCGTGACTTCGGCAAGTTTGGCAGAGAATTGTTGCTTTAAAGCGTCTAACGAACTTGATTTCATTCGTAATTGGTATATTTGTATTTTATTCGTAATTCGTAGTAGTAGTTTTTTTCGTCAAAAAATACGCTTCAAAAAGGATCACCGCCAGAATGAATATCCCCGCGTCCCAAGAGGACAAAACATCAATCCCCTGCATGAAAAGTAGCCCTGTAACGATGAAGGAAAACATCAGGCCGTGTCGCAAAGAAGTGAAAATCTTTTTTTTGATCATATCCACTCCTTGTTTTTTCATAATAAGTCGCAATTCCAGAAGCCCCCAAGTGCCGGCCATAGCGACAAAAAGAAGCAAGAAAAAGAGAACAAAGATACCGCCGGACGCTCTCTGGGGATTGACGACATTAAGTATCAAAAAAAAGACCACCCAGCAAAAGCTGATGATAATTTCGGCTGTCCAGAGAAAAGATTTGAGTTTCATTCTACTACGAATTACGAATCTTTACGAATATACGAATACTACGAACAGAATCCCATTGGTATTATTCGTATATTTGTACACAATTCGTACATTAGTAGTATATAGCCAAAGCTGATTTTAGGCAACAAAAAAAGCCCCCCGAAGGGGGCCCTGGCATTCCTCTCAACGAGAAATGCAAAAAAAACGACATGGTTGCTGTGGCTTCTCCTCGAGCCACTAACCCCGTTGCCGGCCGGCGGAAAACGGTTCAACACCCTTGGCGGGCTCCCCCCGTCTCCCGCCGGACCCCGACCAGTTTGTAGCACAGAGAACTCGGGGTGTCACACTTTCCCCATGAGATCGTGTGACAATTCAGCTCTCTGTTGTGTCCCCGCGCACCGAGCGTTTTCGTAAATCGCGCCGGCAGACAAAAGGTCGGGACACGTCCCCTTCTGCCTTCCTTCTTGGTCTCCGACAAGAATTAGTTATTCCCAGCTCTCGCCGGCGACCGTTTTTTACAGCACTGACATTGTCCCCCGCCTGAAGGTTCGCGCGCGCAAGGTGCCCATAGGCTCCCCTGCCTGCATCAAGCCTTCAGACGTACTACTACTTGGGAGTAGAGGATTTTGGGACGATAGCTCCCCCTACCCGTGGTCCGCGTCGGCTCAGGTGCGCCTGAAGTGGCTCGCCTCGTCGTCGTGGCCCGTGGTGCCCAGGATGTTCGCGCCGCCGCCGATCATGGAGAAGGCGCCGCCGCCGTGGTCGCGTTTGCTGGTCATCGTGTCCGGGTGTTCGCCGACTCCTGCCGGCTGTCCGCGAATCCTCATCTTCTTTTTTCCTTTCTCCCGCCTCAGGAACTTCATGGGCGGTATCTCTGGGGTTGGATTAGGGCAAAACTGCCCCCCCCAGAGAAAAAACAAAAAACATTTTCGCTTTCGCCCAAGAAAAAAGAAAACGATGCGCCTGTCCTCTCCTCCTTTCTTATTGAGTGGACAGAGAAGCGCGGGATCACCTCCTTCTGCCTTCCTTACCCCTTACGGGGGCAGGTGAAGCGGGCGAAAGCAAATTTACTGATTTTTAATGTCCAAACTGCGGACTTTCGTTTTTTCCGTAATGAAAAAGGACACTCGGTGTAGAATGAGTGTCTATGAA
>CAYHEQ010000029.1:0-12028 GCA_964355795.1 uncultured Candidatus Saccharibacteria bacterium | reverse complement strand
CATCTGATACTATTCTAGCGGTATAATCTTTCCTCTTTAATTTTTTGAGTCTAGCTTCAATGCTTCTCGCTGTTTTCAGACTATTATATCGCTGAACAAAAACTAGTCTTAGCGATAACATTCTTCTCGTAGTATGTGTGTGACCAGCAAGGTGTTGCTTCAATCTTCTGTCAACATTGTCAGTGCTGCCGACATAGTAGCCTCCTTTGGCACTCTGTAATATGTAAACATAACCATTGGTCATATAATGTATTTTGTTCTATCCGCTCCGACGCTTGCTTCAGCAAGGTCGGAGAGCCGACCGACTTGCTCCGACCCCAAGCGTCGGAGAATCGCGTCGGCTTTGAACTATGGGGACGTGACTAAGAAACTAAGAAATGAACTGATTAAAGATTCAGAAATTTTAATTTCTTATTTTCTTATTTTCTTAATTTCTTAACCCTGTCATTATACCTTTTTTCTTTTCTTGTGTAAAACGGGTGATTTTTGGTATATTGGATAGTATGAAGATAAGAAAGACTCATAGCGAATCGTGGCAGAAGCTTTTGCGGTTGAAACGCGACCTCTATGGTTTTGATTGGCACAAGTTGCGTCAGCTAGACCAAGAAGAGCTAGAGAGGGGCCTCGTTAATTTATTGAAATCCCCCTATCTTTATCTGACTCTGGGTCTTGTGGTGGGTCTTGTTTTCACTATGCAATTAAAGACTGAATCCAAAAGACCTTTGAACCCCGTTCTTTTTTACAATGAATTGGCGGATTTGAAGAAAGATGTTTCGCAAACTAAAAACACCCTGCTTTCAGAAATCAAAAAAGGAGAGGCAGAAATAGCGCAAAGAGAGAAATCCCTTTCAGAAAAAGATTATGCCACCAGGAAGCTTTTTGCCGATCTTTCCGAACAGCAATTGCTGGCTGGAGAAACAGCCGTTGTCGGTAGCGGGCTAGAAATCTCCCTGTCCGATGGTGAATACCAGATCAAAGACGAGGAAGAGAAATCTCTCACTCACGCGGCGGACTTGAGAGATATCGTCAATCTCCTCTGGTTTGCCGGCGCTGAAGCCATTTCCATCAACGACGAGAGGATTGTGGCTAATACTTCTATTGACTGCATAGTCAGCACTATTCTCATTAATACCAATAACTACGGCCCTCCTTTTACCATCAAAGCTATTGGCAACAAAAGCGATCTTTATGGAGCGATCAATGGTTCTAGAAAGCTGGTAGAAATGAAAAAAAGGGCAACCAAAAAGCAAATAAGCCTTATTTACGGCGCGCAAGATAACATTCGCATAGAGGAATATAGCGACTAAAGTACAGATTTACGCAGACAATAGAATGGTTATATGAAAGCAGACAAAGGCAAAAAAGTATTAATTTTCTTGGTCATTGCTGTGATCGGTTTTTTGGTTGTTTTCCAAGCGAAATTGGTGGCCAAGGAAGGGAAAGCGATGGGCAAAGATAACGCGATGAGAATGGCTTATGAAATCATTAACATAGCTAACAACAATCTTCGTCTGCAACAAGAGCTAGACCAGATCAGGAGCAGAAACAACAGCTCCCTTTTTGATATCAATAATCAAGCCAATATCAAATCAGATATGGAGCAACGAATCAAAAATTACAAAGTGGCTAATGGTTTGGAGCCTGTATCTGGTCGGGGAGTTGAAATTACTGTAGAAGGGAGTATAGTAACAGAAGAGATGGTGGATCTGATTAATGGCTCAAGGAATATCAAGCCCAAGGCCATAGGTCTAAATAGCAGTCGGATTATCTATAGCTCATATTTCGTTATAGACAAGGGACGCTTGGAGTTTGACAACAAAATGACCGATATTCCTTTCAAAGTGCAGATAATAGGCGATCCAGAGACTACCAAGAAGTCTTTGGACAGGGCGGGAGGCATTTTGGATGTTTTGAAGAAAAATTCTTTTGGTAAAATAAAGTTCACAATAACCGAAAGAGAGAGTATTTCCTTGCCAGCCTACGACAAGAAGATTGGTTTCAGGATTGGCAAACAAGCCAACTAAATTATAATATTATTATAATTTTTATGGAACAAAAAAAGATTTTCAAAGGACAAAGCGATAATGAAAAAGTGCTCTATGTGTGGGGACGGCATTTCATCACTCTAGTGGTAGAGGAGATCGTCCCTTGTATTTTCATTGCAGTTTCTTTGGCGGTAATGGTCGCTTTTTTCTACGAATATTATATTTTCTTGGGCGCTTTTGCTTTTTTCCTCTTTTTTTCTGTTTGGGCTTTTTACGCTTATTTTGTCTGGGTGAGGGATAGATATATCGTGACCGACCACCGTATTATAGATTACGACCAGTGGGGTATCTTCAAACGTTCCTTGAGGGAAGCGCCTCTAGACAAAGTGCAAGACATTACCATCAATGTCCATGGTTTTTTGGGAACAATCTTCCATTACGGGGATGTAGTCCTCCAGACGGCCAGCGAGACCTCATTGATTCTTGAAGAAGTGCCTGCTCCAGAGAAAATCCAAAGAATACTATCAGATCTTTCCAAGGCGAATAATCAGCAGAGGAATACCGCTACTAGCAATGATGTTTTGGCGCAAATAGCAGAGCTAGTCAACAAGGCCAACCAGTTGAAAGAACAGGTGGCGCAAGATGAAGGAAACAAAAATCCCGCTCTATAGAGCGGGATTTTCTTCTTTAGCTTTGACGCTGACTGTGGCGTATCTTTTCTTGCTGGCGTCAAATCTGGTGAATTTTTTATGGCCAAAGACTACCAGGCCTTTAATCTTGGCAAAAATAGTATGGTCCTTGCCTAGACCGACATTTTCTCCCGGTTTGTATTTGGTGCCTCTTTGGCGTACGATAATAGAACCGGGTTGAGCGTATTGTCCGCCGTAGATTTTTACTCCGAGTCTTTTCGGCTCGCTATCTCTATTTTTTTTCGCGCTACCTAGCGCCTTTTTATGTGCCATGACTGTCAGTTAAGAAAATAATAAATTAAAAAAGTAAAAAATTAATTAGCAACAATCATATCCTCTATTTTCTTAATTTCTTATTTTTTTAGTTTTTTAGCACCAGAATCTCTCTCCCCACTATCTGATCTTCTCTGGAGTAGAGGAGGGTTTTTCTTTGTTCGTTATATCCCTTGAGTTGGCCAAAAGAAAAAACCTCTTCCGGTAAGGGAGTAAGAGTATTATAGCCAATCTTTTTGATTTCGTCAATTATTTCAAGGAAGTAGTCTTTTTTTGCCCCTTTATAGAAGGGAATGGCCATAATTACTTCTCTCATATCGGGAAATTCCCGCGCTAGATTTTTTAGAAAACCCAGATATAGTTTCGTTAGATCTTGAAAATTTTTCTTAATATTTCCTTCCGTCGGCAGGGCAGAGAGGGGCGGTCCCAGATGGGTTTCGGTGACTACGGAATCGGGTTTTTCTGGCAAACTTTTCTTACTTATTAACAAAGCATCAGCTTGGAAAACTATTTTTTCTACTTCAGTTTCGACCCCATACTCTTTCGCCAGCCAGTGAAGATTCTCCATCGTGTCGGATACCCTCTCCTTTGATATATCGGAGCCGATGGTTTTTAGCCCTAGCAACAAGGCTTCTTGCAAAATAGTGCCGTTGCCACAAAAAGGATCATAAATAGTAACGTTTTTTTGAGAAATGAGATTGAGCATTATTTGGGCTACCTTGGGAGGCAACATGCCACTTTTAGCATTTCTTCTCGGGCGGTCATAATCACGGTGAGAATACGATTCATAGTCCTGAACGGCAATAGTTTTTCCCAAGAATGATTCTTTTTGGTTCCCAATAATAACGAAGTCGGCTCCTTTTTCCAAAATCTTGTTGTGTGTTATCTCTGGCGCGGAGAGCGCTTCCTTTTTACCCTGAACAAAGCGGGAATTAACCCCTATTTTTTTCAATTCTTTTTTCATTTCGAACCCGATGTTTTTTGTTCGCTCTCCGTAAAAAGAGACGCCAAAGACGAATTTACTGCCGGTAAAATTATCAGACACAAAGTCCAAAATTAGCTTCAAGATATCGCCGTCTGGCTCTTGGGCAAAAACGGAGATGATTTTGATTGTTCCTCCCAGTTGGTTGATGAATTTTTGAGGATCAGCTAGCTTCTTCTCCGTCTTGATAACCAGGGTCTTTGCTGTTATGCTGAGGGTAACAAAAACAAACCCCTCTCTTTTTAAGACAGAAAAAATTTCTGCCAAAGACAGAGCTTCATTACTCCCCAAAACAAAAGCGTACAAAAATGACTGCGCCATAATTTTTTTGTTGAACCGATGCGAATCCACAAATGTATGCGAATCTGGCGAATATTTATGCGAATAAATCTTATTCGTATCCTATTCGTAGATTCGCATGCATTCGCATATTGGCATCGTTTACCTGCGGTAATATTATTTGAAAATGGAGGATAACAAGTTTCTATGGAGGATTTAGAAAAAAACAACAACTTCATAGACTTCGTCCATTTGCACACCCACACCCATTATAGCCTACTTGACGGTTTGCAGAAAGTCCCGGGACTCCTAGACCAGGTAGAATCCTTTGGGCAGAAGGCAGTGGCTATCACCGACCACGGCAATATGTCGGGGGCGATTGAATTTTACAAAACTTGCAAAAAAAGAGGCATTAAGCCAATTGTTGGTATGGAGGCCTATGTGGCGCCGAGGAAGCTGACCGACAAATATTCCAAGGAAGATCGCGATCCTTACCACCTGATTTTATTGGCGCAAAACAGAGAGGGCTACAAGAATCTAATGAAGCTGTCCACGATAGCTTCTATTGACGGGTTCTATTACAAGCCACGGATTGACCGAGAGCTTTTGGCAAAATATCACCAAGGACTGATTTGTCTCTCTGGTTGTGCGGGATCGGAATTGCCCATCAGTATCTCAAATGATGACGAAGAAAGAATAAAAAGTGTGGTGGAGTGGTACGCCAATCTTTTTGGTAAAGAACGATATTTTTTGGAGATGCAATCGCATTTTGGCTGGGATCAGCAGACAAAAATTAACGAAAGGCTAAAAAAATTATCTCAAGAAACAGGGCTGAAACTAGTCATCACTTCTGACGCGCATTATACGAAAGAAGCTGATCATTATCCGCACGACATCCTGCTCTGTGTGCAGACTGGCAGTACCATTGACGATCCCAATAGGATGCGACTAGAAATGGATTTGTCCGTGCATTCGGGGGAAGAGATCCTCGCCAAATTTCCCGATTGCAAGGAAGCTTTGGAGAATACTGTGAAAATCGCCCAAATGTGCGACTTGGATATTGAACTGGGCAAGACCTTGATTCCTGTTTTCGACTTACCACCAGAAGAAACAGAAAAAAGCTTTTTGCGCAAATGGGTTTATCAAGGCGCAGCTTGGAGATATGGCCAGCTCTCCAAAGAAGAGGCGGGTATGATGACCGAGGAGGATATCAAAAAGACAATTGAGCCAAAAATAGTAGAAAGAATTGAGTACGAGTTAGAAGTAGTTGGCAAAATGAATTATGAGGGATATTTCTTGATAGTAGCCGACATGATTAATTGGAGTAAAAGGCAAGGAATCATTTGTGGCCCCGGTCGCGGTAGCGCGGCTGGTTCTATCATGGCGTATTTGACTAGCATTACCGATATTGATCCTCTGAAGTACGATCTCCTTTTTGAAAGATTTTTGAATCCTGAACGAATATCTATGCCCGATGTGGATATGGACTACGCTGACGACAGGCGGGAAGAAGTCATCCGGTATGTAACGGAAAAATATGGTCAAGATAGAGTGGCGCAGATTACCACCTTTGGCACCATGGCTGCCAGGAACGCTATTCGTGATACTGGCCGAGTGCTCGGTGTTCCTTACGCGGAAGTGGATGCTATCGCCAAGCTAATCCCCGCGCCCGTTCAGGGACGGCATATCCTATTAGCCCAATTAATAGTGGAAGACCCAGAGCTTTCCAAGGAATACAACAACAACCCTACCGCTAGGAAAATTATTGATATTGCGATGACTTTGGAAGGCACTATTCGCAACGCCGGAGTACACGCTGCCGGAGTAGTCATCTCCCGCGATCCGATAGTAGAACACTCTCCCTTGATGCGGGCGCAAAAAGGCGTCATCGCTACCCAGTATTCTATGGGGCCGATAGAAGAAGTCGGACTTTTGAAATTTGACTTTTTAGGATTAGCGAACTTGACGATAATAAAAAATACTTTGAGGATTATCAAAAAAGTTTATGGAGAAGAAATAGAGATTGCCAATATTCCCCTAGACGATACGGCGACATTTGAATTGCTTGCTCGAGGAGAAACGACGGGGGTTTTTCAACTAGAATCTGCCGGGATGAAAAGGTATATCAAAGAGCTCAAGCCATCGCAATTTGAAGACATCATCGCGATGGTAGCGCTCTACCGACCGGGGCCGATGCAATGGATTGAAGACTTCATCAAAAGAAAACATAATCCGAAACTCATTACCTACGAGCATCCCAAGATGGAAGCGGCGCTGAAAAATACTTACGGCATTATTGTTTATCAAGAGCAAGTAATGCAAATCTCCAAAGATCTTTGCGGTTTCACTGGCGGTCAGGCCGATACGCTCCGCAAAGCTATTGGCAAAAAGCAAGCGGATACTCTGGCAAAAATGAAAGAAGCCTTCATTGAAGGCGCGATGAAAAATAGCGAGGCAAAAAAAGATTTCGTGGAAAAACTTTGGAAAAGCCTGGAAGACTTCGCCGCTTATTGCTTTAACAAATCGCACGCCGCTTGTTATGCTTTGATTGCTGTGCAGACGGCGTATTTGAAAGCGCATTATCCAGACGCTTTCATGGCGGCTCTGATGACTTCTGATAAAGGCGATCTGGACCGTATCGCTATTGAGATAGAAGAATGTCGCGCGATGGGGATGGAAGTGGCTCCTCCTGATGTCAACGAGAGTTTCATGACCTTTGCGGTGGTGCCAGGCGAGAAAAAAATTCGCTACGCCTTGTCGGCGATCAAAAATGTCGGTGAAGGGCCGATTAATGTCATAGAAAACACGAGAAAAGAAGGAGGCAAATTCACTTCTCTGGAAGATTTCATCAAAAGGACCGCTAGCGATGAAATCAATAGGAAGTCCTTGGAGTCGCTGATTAAGTCCGGCGCGCTAGACGCTTTTGGCGAGAGGAATCAACTGTTCGTATCGCTAGACAACATCTTGCAATACGCGCAGAGCGCTAGAAAAAATATTTCGTCTGGGCAAATAGATATTTTTGGCGGGACTGAACAGGGAGTGGCTTTTGATAAAATAACTCTAGCTGTTGTCCCTTCGGCTGAAGGCAGATTGAAGTTAGACTGGGAGAAAGAATTGCTCGGAGTTTATGTTTCGGGGCATCCTCTAGATTCTTACCGTGGAATAGTTGATAAAATATTCCCACCGATAGTTTCTTGCGCTAAAGAAAAGGAGGGTAAAGAAATAAAAATCGCTGGCGTTATCGCTCTTGTTCACAAGATAGTGACGAGAACGAAAGAGCCGATGCTTTTTGTCACAGTGGAAGATTTTTCCGGCAATGTGGAAGTAATAGTTTTTCCCAAGAAGCTGGCAGAAAAACCAGACTTTTGGCAATCAGGCAAGGTGATCGTGGTTACTGGCAAAGTTTCCACCAAGGATAATGTGCCCAAGATATTGGTAGATAGTTTTGAAGATTTCAACCCGAAATTGGTGGAGGCTTATCAGCAAGAAATTAATAAAAGAGAGGGAGAAGAAAAGCAATCACTGATCATCTCTTTGGAAAATATTGTCAATCCCGATGCTTTGAATCGCATGAAAAGAGTGCTCTCCAATTACCAAGGCCCGCACGATGTCGTGCTCTATTTTTCTGAAGAAGAAAAGAAAAGGAAAATCAAAACACCCTTCAAAGTGAAATACGATGACTCCTTCAAAAGAGACGTCCGTATAGCTTTGGGCTACGAGCCGAGGTTTGAAATGGTGGAGAGAGAGGGAAATAATGGACAATCTCTCTGATTTATGCTAAAATTGTTTGGTGAATAAAAAAGCAATAACATATTCCTATGAACGGTGTAATGGATATCGTCAACAAGCAGTATTCAAAGAAGTCTATTCCTGACATTGCTACGGGCGATTTGGTTCGGGTTTCTCAAAAAATCCAAGAAGGTGGCAAGACTCGCCTCCAAGTTTTTGAAGGAATGGTCATCGCTAGATCTGGCGGAGATGGCATCTCGGCCGCTATTACGGTACGCAAGATTGCTAGTGGCGTAGGCGTTGAAAAAAAATATCTTTTGAATAGCCCCACTATTGAAAGCATTAAGATTGTCAGAAGCTCCAAAGTGCGTCGCAAAAAGATTTATTTCTTGCGCGATTTAACTGGCAAGGCTTCCAAACTCAAAGAAAAACAAAGAAAGATATTGGAGAGTATTGGTGATACAGGCGAAGATCAACCGGAAGTGGAAGTGATGGAAGCTCCGGTGGAAGAAGCAGAAATAGCCGAGGCAGTAGCCGTTGAAGAGGCGGTAGAAATTCCTGTTAATGAGAACACGGGAGAAGTGGTCGTTGAAGCTCCAGTAGAAGAAGTTGCTGATAACCAGCAGGAGGGAAGCAACTCCGACGTTTCAGTCGGAGTCGCGCAGGATATTGTAGAAAATCAGGAGGGAAGCGATGAAAAAGCCGAGGGCTAAGAAAAGTTTGAATATGGATTACGAAAAAGCCCTTTCCCAAAAGGGTTTTTCTTTTATTTGTGGCGTGGACGAAGTGGGTAGAGGTCCGTGGGCAGGGCCAATCGTCGCGGTAGCGACGATAATCATGAATCATGAATCTAGAATCTTGAATCTGCCCATCAATGATTCGAAGAGGCTGACAGAGGCAAGACGAGAAGAGATATTTGAAATCGTCAAAGACGATAAGAACATTCATCATTCCGTTGCGTTTATTTCTGCCGAAGAAATTGATAAAATAGGGTTAGGCGTAGCTAATCATTTAGTCTTAAAAAAAGCGGTGGAAGGATTGTCGCAGAAGCCGGATTGTGTTTTGGTGGACGGTTTTGTGATAAATGATTTAGAGATAAAACAAGAGAAGATTATCAAAGGTGACGCCAAGATTTTTTCCATCGCGTTAGCGTCCATTATCGCCAAGGTTTCTCGCGATAGGTATATGCGAGAACTGGCAAAAAAATATCCGGGATATGGATTTGAGCAACACAAAGGCTATGGGACGAAAAAACATCAGGAAGCGATCGAAAAGTATGGGATATGCCAGGAGCATCGCAGAAGCTTTCGACCGATTCGTGATACAATTATCAAATAAAACTATCTGCGTTGTTCCGCGTTAAGTTCCCTGCCCGCAATGTTACGCATAGCATTGCAGGCGGGTGCGTGGTTCCGCGTTGCGAACGCAATGAGCAAATACGAAAACAAAAAGACGGGTGATTTGGGCGAGGAGATGGCATCAAGATATTTGATAAAGCAAGGCTACGAAATCATCAAAAGAAATTTTCGTTCCAAATATAGCGAAGTAGATATTATTGCTTACAAAAAACCAGTGTTGGCATTTGTGGAGGTTAAAACAAAAACATCAGACCAATACGGTCTGCCGGAAGAAATGGTAGATGACAAAAAGATTGGAAAAATCAAAAATGCTATTGATATCGTTTTGTCGCGTTGGGCAAAGACGAAGTTGGAAGAGCCGATAGCGCGGATAGATGTCATATCTATTATAATAAACCGATTTGATGAGGTTAATTACTTCAAGCACATAGAAAATTTCGATAATTAAGTACGGCAAGATGTCCGACATCAAAGGATGCCCAGATGTCGGACATCGGGTCATAAGAGGTTCGACCTTAAAGGATGCCCAAAGGTCGAACCTCGGATAGAGGCAATAAATTAAAAAAATAATTGGATTTTTAATTTTTTAGTTTCGTATGCAATCAATCACCACAACTCGTTTTGCTCCCAGTCCGACCGGGTCGCTCCACATGGGGAGCGCGCGGACGGCGCTATTTAATTACCTTTTGGCAAAAAAAGAAGGAGGCACCTTTCTCTTGCGTATTGAAGACACGGATCAAAAGAGATTGGTGGAAGGCGCGGAAGAAGAAGTCTATGAAGCGCTCCGGTGGCTCGGGATTTCTTGGACAGGAACGCCCGTCAGACAATCGGAGAGATTATCTATATACCAAAAGTACGCGGAGCAGTTAATCGCCGAAGGCAATGCCTACCATTGTTTTTGTTCGGAAGAGCGTTTGGCTAAAATGCGCGAGGAGCAACAAGCAAGTGGCGAGATTACTAAATACGATGGTCTTTGTCGGAATTTGTCAGAGAAAGAGACAGTCGAGAGACTGAATCGGGGAGAGACATCGGTTATCCGCTTGAAAGTGCCGAAGACCGGTAAGATTTCTTTTGACGATATGATTCGTGGCGAAATAGAATTTGATTTAGTAGAAGTAGAAGACCAGATTTTAATGAAAAGCGATAGTTTTCCTACCTATCAGTTAGCTAGCGTCATTGATGACCACGAGCAAAAGATTACCCATGTTTTGCGGGGCGAGGAATGGATTTCTTCTACGCCGAAAAATCTCCTGCTTTATCGCTTCTTTTCTTGGGGCCCGCCGAAATTCGGGCACTTGCCCAATATCGTTGGTCGCGACAAGAAAAAGCTTTCCAAAAGAGAGGGCGATGTGGCGGTGATGGATTTTCGGCAAAAAGGTTATCTGCCGGAAGCGGTGGTCAATTTTCTAGTTTTTCTCGGTTGGAACCCGGGTGGAGAAGAAGAATTTTTCACATTGGAAAGTTTGGCAAAAATTTTTGATATCAAAAAAGCGCACAAATCGCCGGCTGTTTTTGATTTGGACAAGCTCAATTTTTTCAACGCGCGCTATATCCGCCACAAAAATATAGATGAACTTTTGGAACTCGCCGAGTCTTTTTCAAAAATAAATTTTGACGAATACGAAAAAGATTATTTGAAGAAAGTGATATTGACCGTCAAAGACAGAATGGTAACGCTTGGTGATTTTGACGCGCTCGCCAAATGTTTTTTTTCTACTCCGAGATTGGAAAAAGAAATGATTAAATTTGGTAAAAGCGTTTGGGAAGATACAGAGAAAGGTCTGAAAAAATCTTTTGAGAAACTGGAGAGCATTCCAGAGAAAAGCTGGGTCAATCAAGGAATGCTCAATGATGCGTTGGCAAATAGTGTGGCGGAAAGTGGTTTGAAAAATGGCGACATCTTCTGGCCGGTCAGATACGCTTTGTCCGGCGAAGAAAAAAGTCCCTCACCTGCCGAGTTGCTGTGGGTCATAGGACGCGAAGAAAGTTTGAAACGGATAAAGAAGGCACAGGACAAAATTACACCTGACAATAAATAATAAAGGTTATAAATTATGGAAAGATTTGGTTTCGAAAAAGAAAAAGAGATTACGGAGAGAGATGTCATAAACGGGCTCATAAAAGATCCCAGCAATTATGATCCCTATAGCAAATGGAAAAGACAGGAGGAGCTCAAAGCAAATAAAGAAAACACTTCTATCGCAAATCTACATTTGGAGGTAAGAGCGGTGATGATTGTACTCGAGGTGCTGAAGGTTTCTTTTGGCGACAAAACATTAGTTCAGAATGCTTTAGATGCGCTTTATGACACTGTCATTGTGGCTAAAAATGAAGGTGAACATGAACTGGAAAAGCGTCTATGGGGTCTTTACAATACATTATTAGCTGATTATGACAAAAAATTTCCAGATGAAAATTAGCCAATGGGAGATCGTCTAGTGGTAGGACAACGGACTCTGAATCCGTTAACCATGGTTCGAATCCATGTCTCCCAGTTTTACAAAGTTCGCACGGTCATTTGACCGTGCGCCCAGTCGGATGACTTGGGCGACCCCTTCCCTCCCAGTTTATCTCAAGAAGATTTAGCCAAAGAAGAGAGCATAAAGCATACTGCCATGACTAAAATTGAAAGCAATGTTATAAAAAAACCATCCGTGCTTGTAATGGCACAATTAGCTAAAGCATTAAATGTTTCGATAGAAGATTTAATAAAATAATATTAGTAATAATAAA
>CAYHEQ010000028.1:0-12192 GCA_964355795.1 uncultured Candidatus Saccharibacteria bacterium | reverse complement strand
TTCGTGTGCAAGTATAATAATCCCTATAACACATCCGATAAGTAGTTCTATGAATAATAATATCTTTATCATAATCAACTACCCCCTCGAGGTTTCTTGTGCATGATACTACTTTTGTTTTTTTGCGTACGACAGTACCACCAAGGCCGTATGAAAAGAAACGGACCGAGAAGGAGAGTTAGCACTTGTTTGAAATGTTCCCACTCTTCACAATTACCCGCGCCATACTCTGGCATCCACTCATATCTATCGTTTTTTTGAGCATAAAGCGAGTCAGCGAACCAACCGAGTAGGAGCCATGCGATACTTCCTCCCATGAGGGCGTAAAAAAACATCTCTTGATTTTCCATGGACACTCCTTATTGACTCCAATTTTTGAGCCAGTTTTTTTTAAAGGACGAAAAAGTCCCTTCTTCGATATTATATCTGATTTGTTTGGTTAAGTCAAACAAGAAATGCAGATTATGAATACTGGCCAGTCGCAGACCGAGCGGTTCGCTCTCGGTCAAAAGATGGCGGATATAGGCGCGAGAAAAGCCATTTTTGCAGGCGTAACAGTCACAGCCGGGTGTTAGTGGCTTCGAATCATTCTTGTATTTTGAGTTTAGTAGGTTAATTTTACCATGCTTTTCCCCTTGTATTAAGTATTGAGTATTAAGTATTGAGGGGTAATTCCAAATAGTGCCGTGGCGGGCAAGGCGAGTCGGCAAAACGCAATCAAACATATCTACCCCATTCTCCACTGCTTCGAGGAGGTCTTCTGGTTCGCCGATGCCCATGACATAAATCGGCCTTTCGGCTAAATCACAAGCTCCAAATTGCAAATCACAAACAAGATCTAAATCCGAATGTTCTAAAAGATTATTTTTTGAGAATTGATTTTTGAGATTTGTTTGTTTTTTGTTATTTGTTTTTTGTAATTTACGCAAAGCGTCTGTTGTCCACCGTATGGCGTCATACATATGCTTCTTTCCCTCCCCTACCGACACGCCACCGATGGCGATACCGTCAAAAGGCAAAGACGCTATCTGTCTGGCTGACTCCTCGCGCAAATCTTTGAAAGTGGAGCCTTGGATGATGCCGAAAAGGAGAGGCCTTTCGGTCAAATCACAAGCTCCAAATTCCAAATTACAAACAATGCCCAAATTCAAATGTCCTAAAGAATTCTTTTTTATATTTTGGGCATTGCTTTTTGTTTGTTTTTTGTTATTTGTTATTTGAGATTTGAAATACTCCAACGCTTCCCTTCCCCACCTATGCGTTCTCTCCAAGGCTTTTTTCGCGTCTTTTTCGTTACACGGATACGGCGCGCATTCGTCCAAGACCATCATAATATCGGAACCGAGATTTAA
Source organism: uncultured Candidatus Saccharibacteria bacterium (assembly GCA_964355795.1). Classification (GTDB taxonomy): domain Bacteria; phylum Patescibacteriota; class JACPGU01; order JACPGU01; family JACPGU01; genus CAYHEQ01. The sequence goes on along the minus strand of CAYHEQ010000028.1, from coordinate 10,840 downwards.
TTGAATGTCAATGACTTTTTCGGGGGTGAAGAGATGACTGCTACCATCTAAGTGCGACTTGAAGTGAATACCGTCGGGGGCAATTTTGACGAAGTTTGCTTCAGCCAAGGTCGCACCTCCGTCCGCTTCGCTACCTGAGGAACGACCTTTTCTTTCGCTTTTTCCCTTGGAAAATTGCCTTTTCTTTCCCAGCGAAAAAGCTTGATATCCACCCGAGTCAGTCAAAATCGGTTTGTCCCAGCGCATAAAGGAATGTAGCCCCCCTTGCTTTTTGATGAGCTCATCGCCGGGACGGAGATAGGAATGGTAGGTGTTGCCGAGGATGATTTGCGCGCCAAGTGTTTCAAGGTCATCCGGCGACAACCCTTTAATAGCGCCGTGTGTCGCGCACGGCATAAAAACAGGGGTCATTATCTTCCCGTGCGCGGTTTCCATTACCCCCGTTCTGGCGTGAGATTTGTGGTCTTGTTTTAATACTTTGAACATAAAAAATATGATGTTATGTGGTTTTCCCATTGGTTGATATCCACATAAAAATCAGCCACTCCGGCATTCTTCAGATTGACTGGATTTTGATAAATAATATCCAGCTCTTTCAATTTTTTTATCAATTCATCGCCCATACTTTTAGTCTAAAATCTGCAATCATCAATCTGCAGTCTACGCTTCCCTTTATTCCGTCGTTTTCCCGTCAAAATGTTCTTCGGCGGTCATAGCTTCGGCTTTCGTGGCGTGGATGGTACCATCTTGATGTTCGGCGGGAGAATAAATACTGTAAAGCTTCAACTCTTTATTCGCCGAAGTATTGATGATATTGTGCTTGACTCCCTGCGGAATGACGACCGCTGAACCGTCTGTGAGAGGATACTCAATATCATTCAAAACTGCCTTCCCCTCCCCCGCTTCCACGCGGATGAATTGATCGAGCTCGTGGATCTCCTCCCCTATCTCTTCATTTGGCCGCAAATTCATCACAACCAATTGACTATGAGGCGCGGTGTATAAAACTTTGCGAAAATTCTCATTCGCCAATGTTTCTTTTTCAATATTAACAACATATCCTTTCATGATGATTTTTTTAGTGGTAAGACATCTTGATTATAGCACAGAACAGTATGTCATCTCCGCAAAGGCGGAGATCCAGTTCAACAAGAATAGAATATCGTATTTTATGGTACTGGATTCTCCTACGAGTCGTATGACCCGCGGGAGTTTACCCCGAACCAGCTTCGGGGCGGGAATGACAAAGGAACGGGGATAACAACCTTTTCCCAATAAAAAACCGCCCCTTGGTGATGGGGCGGGATGGTTCGAGGTCGAAATGTGCGAGGGCTGGCGGATGGAGCATCCGACTAGCGCGGAATCTTCTTTTTTGACCCAGTGCTGTGGCTGTCAACTTCGACCATCCAGAAAAGGTGATTGAGCCCCCAACCAATCGACTGCCAGTTAACAGACCACTTATCTTGCAAATCCTGGTGCGAATAGGCGTTGACTAAAATTGGGAACCCCATAGCTCCCTCGAATGACTTGCTTTTGAAAGAGAAGTCGGCAATAGCTATCCTGCCGACCATTTTATCTCCTCCGTCGTGCACGGCATATTTTCGCTTGAATGCGAGAAGCCATTGTCCCTCGGGAATACGGCCATGTTTTTCGAGCTTTTCACGCAAACCTTCTTGCGTTTCGCATGTCTTGACACGGACGAGTTTAAACATTCCCTCTCTGGCCGTAAGAGCTCTCTTCTTGGTATCAAAATACCCACACATTTTGTCGGGGAATGCATTATCTCCCGTGTCTTTGCGCTTCAACACAAGCTGAAAAATCTCTCCCTCCCTCGGAAGTGGATTTTTGGCTATAATCCTGGCGAGTCTTTTTCTCTTGGTACGCACCTTCAGAAGCATCTCCCTGTCCCTATCTAAGCCAGTTGCTCTTGTTTTCATCCGACTATTCTCCTTCCTCTTATTTTCAAAGATCAAAAAACAGCTCATTGGCTTATCTACTTGCATTCTACACCGTTTTATGATATCGTAAATAGTGTTGTGACAATTCAACAACAATAACGCGGAAAAATATATGATAAGCAGTTTTCTTACATCTTTCGATCTTAATCGGCTCGAAGAGTCCCTCTACCAAGTTCTTCTTGTAAATAGCGCTATGGGCGCAACGGAATTGGCTCGTAAGGCGAATATCAGTCGCACCTCTGTATATGATGTGCTTGGTCGCCTTATTGATAAGGGTTTGATAGTAGAGATACAGGAGATGAACAAAAAGCTTTTTACCATCCAGCCACTGGAAAAAGTAGAGCTAATACTCAAAGAAAAAGAAGAGGGACTTCATGAGGCGCTGAACATGATTGCAAAGCTGAAAGAGAGCAGGGGTAGGGATATCACCGAGCAACCCCAGCTTCTTGTTTTTCGTGGTACAAAAGCTCTGCAGGAGATGATGAAGGATGTTTTCCTTTATCCGGGAGAAATGATATATTCATACGCTCCCCCGCAAAAAGTTTTTCAATTGCTCACGCCAAAGTTTATGGACAATTTTCATAAAAAGAGGATTGAGAGTGATATCCCCATCAAAGTCATCTGGCCGTCCACAGAGCTAGGGATATTAAAAAAGTACCCCTTCCTTATTCCTGGAGTAGACAAAAGAAGAGAGGCAAGAACTCTCGATATTCCAGTGGCTTTTCCATTGGGGTATATGGTCTATGGCAACAATGTCATCTTTCTTTCTTCAAAAAAAGAAGGTTTTGGCTTCATTGTCCGCAGTCGCGAACTTGCCGAGACCATGAAGGGGCAATTTCATATTTTGTGGGAGGCGTCGAGGGACATAGCATAACTCATATTAAAAAGATTAATGGAGGTGTACCTATTTGCGCGGTCGCGCAAATAGGTACTTATCGCTGGCTCCATGGTCTTCCGTGGAGCCAACAGAGACAGCACAAATACAAAAGCGGGTCGCAACCCGCCCCTACTTAATACCGCCTACCACCCAACCCCTATTCCAGCGGTCGCGCAAATAGGGGCAGGCGCGCAGATTCGGCGCGCAGAGAAGCGAGGGGTAAGAGAAAATTAGCCCCAACAGAAAACAGCCCCTTTTATAGGGGCGGGGTGGTTCAAGGACAGGTTTTGCGAGGGCTAGCGGATGGAATATCAGACTATCACAGAGTTATTCTTCCTTTCGCTTCTCGTAGCGGTATATTGCTCCCCCCTGGTATACTCCCTCCTGTTTATTAAATTTGGACTCTGTTATCCATAGTATACCCCTATTTAATATTGTAGAATCAAGATACGGCACAGATATTTCTTCCCCGCACCTTCTTATTAGAATACCCGGATTCATACTTCCGCTAAAATGGCCGCTATTCAATCCTCTCGGCTCTTTCAGCCACAATCTAGCACCTGGTTCTCTTACACCTATTTTTCTTTTTTCTGCAGTCATATAAATAAAACCATTTTCTTCAACAATTCCTTCCACCAGTATTGCTGTCATCTCAAGTATAGAAGCATCACTTTTAGCTAGTTCTTCAGCCAATTTCTCTCTAAGGATAGGATTTTTTAAGACCTTTTTTATAATTTCTTGAGGGCTTAATTTTTCTGGAGAACCAGATCTACCCCCCCTACTTCCGGTGTTGGCTGGTATGGTTTTTCGCTCATAAAAAACTCCTTTTTCTATATTACTTCTATTGCATCTATTTTACTCTCTCTCTCATGTAAAGAGCTTTTTTGGCGGGGCAATAAAAACCTTTTTTGGAGCGGTTTTTTGTAAATCAAAAGGGCGGGTTTGAAACCCGCCCCCTGCCTCTTCGGCAGACAAACTACTTGCTACCAACTACTCACTACAACCTACCCACAACCTACAACCTATTTCAAGGTCACTTTCCCGCCCGCGGCTTCAATCTTGGTCTTCATATTTTCCGCGTCGTCTTTTTTCACATTTTCTTTCAACATCTTGGGCGCGCCGTCAACAAGATCCTTGGCTTCTTTCAAGCCCAGTTCTGGCAATACTTCACGAATTGCCTTGATCACGTTAATTTTGGCTTCACCAGAAGCGGTCAATTCTACATTGAAAGCGGTCTTTTCTTCTACTGGCTCCCCTGCTTCAGCTCCAGCGCCAGCTGGCATGGCGCCCATCATCATTGGGGCGCTAGCGGTCACGCCAAACTTTTCTTCCAGTGCCTTCACCAATTCGGCGACCTCGGTTAATTTTAACTTCTCAATTTCTTCGACTAACTTGTTGATGTCTGACATAGAAACCTCCTAAAAATTATTGTTACATTGTTACATTGTTACATTGTTACATTGTTACATTGTTACATTGTTAGAATCCTCGTTCCCCAACAATGTAGCAATATAGCCATCTAGCAATTTATTTTTTGTTAGCAATTGCATTTAAAAAAACCCCTCTTTCTGATCCAAGGTTCGACCTTTGGGCATCCTTTAAGGTCGAACCTTTTATCAATTCAAAAATTAAAAATTTAAAAATTGACTTAAGCTTGTTTCTCCGAAATAGCCTTCAAGACATAAACCAATCTTTGGGCAAAATTGTTCATCGCCCCGGCCAGATTATTTCCGGGCGCTTTGACGACATACATCAATTTCGCCAATAATTCTTCCTTGCTCGGCAAGTCAGCTAGCGCCTCCATTTCTTCTTTGTTCAAAAATCGACCTTCATAAAATCCACCGAGGATTTTGATATGTTCATTTTTCTTGCCGGCCTTTTTGACTTCTTTAGCCGCAGATATCTCGTCTTGATTGGAATACGCCAGCGCCAAAGACTCTCCACCGACAATCTCTTTGAGTTTTTCTTTGTCGCCAAAAGCTAAACTGGCCAGAGATACTTTGGTGATAGTGAATTTCCCGCCTTTGGCGCGCAAAGTTTTCCGCAAAGCATCCAAATCCCCCATCTTCATCCCTTTGTAGTCGGTGAAAGTGATGGATTTGGCGCCAGCGATCTGCTCTTTGATCTTTTCTAGGTCGGATTGTTTTTGAGATTTGGATTTGGGCATCGAAGCTTTTTCCTTCAAAATATATAGTAAGAAAAGCGGAGACCCTCCGTAGCGCAACCTATGCCGAGGAGAGGAATAATAACCTATTCCGAGGCGAGGTTGAGCGAAGGACGGGTGCATCAGGCGAAATTTGCGTGGTAGTCGGAACCTAGTTCCGACACTCTTTTGTCTGTCGGATATAGTATCCGACTAGCACGGGAAGCAAAAATTTGTGATTAAAAAAAGCCTGTTTCCACAGACCTAGACTACGATAAACACTATAAGCTTATCGGTGTCCTGCGCAGGGCTTATGATTGTTCGCGAAAATTTGAGCTAATTTGCAAAAATTCGCGATCAATGCCTGCGGTCTTGGGAGCTTCTCTAGTTTATCGCAAAAATCATTTGTCGTCAATGCTTTGTTTCGGGAGCAAAAAAACAGGGCCTTACGGCCCCTTTTTGATTAGGTGGTAGAAATGATATCTCTCGAATCGATTGGACTCAAGAGGTCGGATAAGGGGAACCCCATATTCGGGGATAAGTTTTCCTGTAGTTATGGGTTGGCAGGAGATAGCTTTGCCAGTATCGTCAAAACGAATATTGGAATCGCTATAGTCGCAAATGTCAAAGACTTCGTCTTTTTGGATATCTTTATTCAAAGATTCCATGTAGCAAGCAAAGATATTGGCATAGCGAGCATAGGCGCAATAATATTCATCCCGCTTTGGCAAAATCGCATAGAGATTTCCTTTTGGTTCAAAAGATTCATAACATTCCTCGTTGGCGTTCTGCAAGAAAGAGTCATAGAGGCAGTAGCCTTTTTCTGAATTCTCTAAGTCGCAAGAGCTCATTGACCGACCGAGAATGCCCAACGAACGCTCATATGGCTTGCAGTCTATCTTGGTCAAAATAATTTCATCCAGATAGCCCGCTTGCTTCCGTGTTCGCCTGATAATCTCTTTCGGTCGGCGACAATTGACTATTTGGCCTTGACTATTTTTCACAAGGTTAGATGCGCCATTGCGTTGGAAGAATGGTGAATCTTCGCAAATAATCAGATACTCTGCTTCGTCCACGATGGTCTGATATGCCGGATCAACATTAACAAACATTAATCGTGGACGATACATGAACGCTATGTCCCGAATAAGAAAAGCGCGTTCATGACTTGTAAGCGAGGTGTCTGATTCGGTCGGTTTGTCCGGCGTTTCCGGCAGAGGCAAAGACGGCGGAGAAACCACAATCGGGCTCGTGACCATATGGTACGGTAGCTTCACAATATAGCTAACCATTTCCTTAACAGGGCCCTTGTCCGTGAAGCTGAAAGTGTAAATCCTGCCTCCAGATTTTTGCTTCTCCTTCTTTTCCAATTTCACCTTAGCAAGGTATTTGCCGTTTTTGTAAATATGAACCTTGCCGTTATCGCCGGGAGCGAGAATGGGCGTAATCAAGAGCTTACCGCTAATGGTCACGTCTCTTTCTCGATATATCGGAATCTGCGATGGGATGGGGTCAAAAGAAATGATCTTATAACCCGAGTTAAGTCCTATCGTTCGATGATTCCATAGAGCTTCCATCACTGCTTCGCGAGTTAGCTCCTCCGCATAGATCATGGTGACAGCTTCCATGGGCGTATCAAATTCGCCAGTCCGAAGCTTTATCACTGGAGTTTTTCCTTCCAATCGCACTCGGTGATAATCGGCTCCTGCGATGACCGCCGGTCCGCCATTAGACTTCTGGGTGTCCAAGTACAAATTGAACTGGTAGTCAAACATCGCGTGGGGAGTCTTTTTGTAATTGATGTCGTTGAAGAGTTCAAAGGAATCAAATCCTTCTCGTAGCCACCTCCACTGCGGACAATCGCGGATGTGATTGATGCCGACGAAGGCGTTTTCCTCGCGATGCAATTTCTTGGCCAATTCCCCCACCATCTCGGGTGAGTAATAGGGATTGTAGAGATAGGGATTTTCAGCGTAGGAGATGACGGTCAGATGGCAATTATAGCCTTCCTTGGCGCCGACGGTTACTTCCCTACCACCGGTGATGACCAAGAAATCTTGGTCGGAAAATTGAGCAAATCTACTCATGCATTCCGTGTAGTGACCGAGGCCTTTGAAGGAATCGGCGTGGTCGGTGGGGATGAATATCTGGTAGCCTTTGCCTTTGGCCATTAGGGCTAAATCTTCGGGGCTGATGAGACTATCGGAGGAGCAGGTGCTGTGGGCATGAATGAGCCCTCGATACCATTCCCCCGCCTGGGCGATGATGCCGTTCAGCAGGAGCAGAGAAATCGTCAGCAAAACAACCTTTTTTATTGAACGCATCGTTTTCCTCGCAAAGTTTATTCGGAAATTTTAATGTCCGTAGAGGTATTATAGCATTTTTTTGCCAAAATAAATAGACCCAATATTGCAGGGTCTATAGTGAAGTCTTATTCGTCATAAAAAAGATGACGATAAAGACCGTAGGGATCATGTCGCGCTAGTTTCTCGGTAATTTTCTTTTCGGCCCCGATGCGCAGACGAGAAACATAGATTTTGCTTCGTCCGCCAAGCAGACGACCAATCTTTTCGCCAGTCAAGCGCACTATGAGTTGCTCTGGTTTCCAAAAAGCCATTAAGCCGTAGTGATAAGCAATAGCCTGCGCTTCTGGAAAGCTAATCCATTTTCTATCAAAAGCCTCCCCCAACAATTGTGTGGTCAAAAGACAACGTTGCTCGGTAATTCTTCTTTCCTCGTCCTCTATCGTCTGGGTATGGCGGTAAAGAGGATTGTCATCTGGGTCGTCGTTTTCCGCTCCATTTGATGAGGGACCGAAGAGAGGGATGACTCTAACTGGCTTGTGCGAATTTCCGTGAACGCCACGAGAATGATTGCCCCAGAAAGACTCTTCTATTAGTCCCTTGATAATTTCTCCATTGAACCTATATCTCATATAGGTGCTAAGCTTGACTTCTCGCTCAGGGTCAAAGCTTGAACAAGTTTTGACAAAAGCTACCAGAACAATACCAAGGGCATCGTCGTAGTGCAGATGAGATTGTCTGGCTACTAATTCTCGAGCTTTTTTGTGGAGAAAAGAAAGATATTGTCGCACTTTCTCGTCTTTCTCTTCTTCGCTCATTTCACTCCAAGGCCTTTCCCAGATATCAGGGCCAAAAGGGTCATCTGAACCAAAATGTTTCAAAAAACAAAACGCTCTCGAATCCCCATTGCCACCAGAACGCCCGCGGGCGCTTTCTTGCTTTTCTAGCATAGCGCCCTCCTAGGCGAATTTGTAAGGTGCTATCCGCACCTCAAGATTACTAAAAATGGCTCCAAAAGCCTTCTTTTTTACATTTTACAATAGATGCAATCTTAGATTTTGTTCGGGTCCACTTTGACTCCCGGGCCCATGGTTGAGGAGAGGTGAACGGATTTGACAAAAATACCTTTGACAGATGAGGGCTTCATCGCTACCAAGGCGCGGTAAAACTTTTGCAAATTTTCCAGTAAATCAGCTTCAGAAAAAGAAACTTTCCCAATGCCGATATGAATCCCTCCGAGAGAATCAGAACGGAATTCAATTTTACCTTTTTTGAATTCTTCCACCGTTTTGGCGATATCGTTCGTGACTGTTCCGGCTTTGGGGTTGGGCATCATCCCGCGAGAGCCCAGAACTTTGGCAATTTTGGCGATCTTTGGCATAGCGTCTGGTGTAGCGACAGCGACATCAAACCCGAGCCAACCCTTCACAATTTTATCCGCCAAATCTTCTAGGCCGACAAAGTCAGCGCCGGCAGTCTTGGCGGCTTTTTCGTCTTTTTCCGTGACAAAAACGAGAACTTTGGTGTCCCTTCCCGTTCCCTTGGGGAGGATAACGGTAGAACGAATATTCTGTTCTGGCTTTTCCAGATCAATATTCAATTTCAAATGCGCCTCAACAGTCGCGTCAAATTTGGCGGGATTGGTTTTCTTGACCAAATCTATCGCTTCTACCGCCGTGTAGGACTTTTTCAGGTCTAGATCTTTAGTCAATTCGGTGTATTTTTTCCCGTGTTTTGTGATCATAATGAATTCCAATCTTAATGCTAATCCTTATTCTAATTTCTACAAATACTAACCCTTGCTAATATCATTCAGCACTCTTTGGGAGACAACCCCATTTTTACTAAATAGTACAATTATTCCCAGTCTCAACTTATTCAATTTCAAGTAGTTTCTAACTTGTAAAAAATCTCGTTTTGTTATTTTGTTGCCGACTTTTAATTCTAAAATAATGACATCATTTACCAAGAAATCTAGATAATAATAGGCAAGTTCCTTATCGTTGAAAACTAGTTGACAACGAACTTGCTCCTTAAACTTTATTTTTTGTTTTTCAAGCTCTATAGCAAGTGCTTTCTGATATATTTTCTCTTGATAGCCATATCCAAGCTGATTGAAAGTCTCATATGCGATGCCGACGAGCTGATAGCTCAATTCGGGGTATAGAACCTCTGCCATTTTATTTTTTATTTGTAGTAATTTGAATGTAAATTTGAATTTAGATTTGCATATTTTCTATTTTTCTATCTCCACTCCCATCTGCCTTGCGGAGCCGGCAATGATTTTCACCGCCTGAGCAATATCTTCGGTGTTCAAGTCTGGCATCTTGGCCTTGGCAATGTCTTCTAACTGTTGTTTCGTTAGTTTGCCGACCTTGGTTTTGTTGGGCACGCCAGAACCTTTTTCCAGCTTCAAAGCCTTTTTGATCATATCTGTTACCGGCGGTTGCTTGGTAACGAAAGTGAAGCTCCTGTCCTCGAAAATAGTAATTACGGCCGGAATGATAGAGCCCATCTGGCCCTTGGTGCGTTCGTTGAATTCCTTGCAAAATTCCATAATGTTGACGCCATTTTGACCCAAAACCGAACCCACCGGAGGAGCCGGATTGGCTTGCCCCGCGGGGATTTGGAGTTTGACGATACTTTTAATTTTCTTTGCCATCGTATATTTTGTTAGCGCGAATTATTACAAATATTTTTATAATTCATAAAGATTGGTGTAATATGAGTCAAATCCCGAGGCGAGGCCTTGGGGAAATTTTTAAGGCCTTGCCTCGGGACCATCTTTGGGCATTTTTATTTGTATATTTGTACAAAATTTGTATTGTCTAGAATACTATATTTTTTTCACTTGCAAGAAATCTAGCTCTACTGGTGTTTCGCGACCGAAGATGGAAACTAGCGCTTTGATTTTGCCCTTTTCCTGATCCACTTCACGAACGACCGCCTCCATATCTTTGAACGGTCCGTCGGTGATTTTCACTGGATCGCCTTCCTCTAGGTCAATCTTGTACTTCGGCTCTTCCACGCCCATACGTTTCAAAATAATTTCCACTTCATCTTCGTTAATAGGCACGGGGTCGGAACCAGTGCCGATGAAGCCCGTGACGCTGGGAGTATTGCGAACCACAAACCAGCTATTTTTGGTCATAATCATATTGATCAAAATATAGCCGGGAAAAATCTTTTTTTCCACTTTGCGTCTCTTGCCAGCGCGAATCTCTATTTGCTTTTCTTTCGGCACGACCACATCAAAAATCTTGTCCTTCATATCCAAAGTATCAATTCTGTGACGCAGAGAATCAGCGACTTGGTCTTCGTAGCCAGAATAAGTGTGAATGACATACCATTGACGATGAGTGTCGCGCTCCTTGTCTTCCTCAAGGATTTTGCCAAAAGATTTCTTTTCCGCGCCGTCTTCCGCTTTCTCAATTATATCTTCAGAAGAAGCCACCACTTCATCGCTGGCATCTTTGATGATGTCAGACGGAGTTTCCAAATTTTCCTCTTCTTTTTCTTCGTATATCATAAAAATACTACGCTGGTTATATCAATAAAA
>CAYHEQ010000027.1:5849-12203 GCA_964355795.1 uncultured Candidatus Saccharibacteria bacterium | reverse complement strand
AACTATCTATTAAGGATGGAGGCCTTAAAAAAGATGAAGGAATGGCTGGAGAGCGAGAATCCTTTACGAGAATGTGAAGAAGTAAATGAGAATGATTATCAATTAGTCAAAGATGTTCAGCTCATTACTTCCAAGCCGATGTTTTTTGTCGCCAATGTGGCGGAAGATCAATTAAATAAATCCCCTGTTGAGCTTTCAATGCCCGAAAATACCGTTATCGTTTCCGCGCGTCTGGAGACGGAACTGAAAGAATTGGAAGAAGAATATAGGAGAGAGTATCTATCGGGTCTCGGCGTAGAGACACGACATGTCGTGTCTCTACAGAATATCATCACTGTCGGTTACCGTATTTTAAATCTCATCTCCTTTCTTACCGCCGGCCCGATAGAATCCCGAGCATGGACAATTAAAAACAGCAGTAAGGCGCCCCAGGCGGCGGGCACAATTCACGGAGATTTTGAGAAAAAATTCATCGCTACCGATGTCGTCGCTTACGACAAATTCGTGGAATGTGGGGGTTGGGCAGGATCGCGGGAAAAAGGTTTCGTACGCACCGAGGGCAAAGAGTATATAATGAAAGATGGCGACGTGGTGGTCTTCAAACACGGCTAATCAGGGAAAGGTATTGACTGTGGATAAATATAAAACTACCCACAAATAAGCCAATATGTTACGCATTGACATATGACCATATGGTCATGTATATTGAAATTATGAAGACGAATATTACACCAAAACAAAAAAAAGTTTTAGAGATAATCTACTCATCCATCAATAGTTCTGGTTATCCGCCGAGTTTGGCAGAGCTCAAGGATTTGATGGGCGTTGCTTCTAATCAAGCTGTCTTAAATTACTTGAAATCACTAGAAGCCAAAGGTCTGATAAAAAAAGGCGATGGACAAGCTCGAAGTATAAAAATCTTACCCCTCGGCTACCATATTTTAGGAAAAGAACAGATGGTGCCAGTCTCTGGTATCAGCTCTGCTGGACCATTCGTGGAGGCACCGGAAATGTTTGGCAAATGGAAGGTCTTACCAGGAGAAGTTACGAAAAATGAGATAATCAAGCAAAGCGAAGAAGAGGTTTTTGTCATTCAAGTTAATGGGGATTCAATGATAAACGCGGGGATATTCGACGGCGATCTACTTCTCGTCAAAAAAACTCGCGAATATAGATCGAGAGATATAGTGGTCGCTAGATCAGATGATGGGACGACTGTCAAAAGGTTTATTGCCGAACCAGACGGCAGAGCGTATCTGAAACCAGAAAATCCGATTTATAGAATCATCCCGCTTTTTGAAGAGACGATATTTGACGGTAAGGTGATATCAAATTTAAGTTCGCTTAATAGAATTAACGCAATATAAAATGGAAGAAAATAAACAACAAGTTATAACTAGCAAGATTCTGCACAAAATCTTTAAGGACTCCGATGTCCAGTATGGTCTGAAGGAATTTGAGGACTATAAACCAGAAACGATTCTTAATATTTACGAAAATGAAAAAGGGAAATTTTATCTCAAATGTTTAAAGCGAGAAAAAGATATTTTGGTTCTCAATGAAGAAAAAAATCTTTCAAAACCTGAAGAAATTATCCGTCAGCTTTGGCTTTATAAGCTAACCAGATATTACAATTACCCGCTGGACAGAATCGATCTTGAAAAAGATATTAAGTTCGGCCACGAAGTCCATTCGAAAGCGGCTGATATTATTATCTACAGGGAAGACAAAGAAACCACTCTGATAATTATTGAAACCAAGAATCCATCCGAAAAGAAAGGCCTTGATCAACTAAAAACATATATTAATTCCGAAGCTTCGCCAATCGGCGTCTGGTCAAATGGCATTGAAAAAGTGGTTTTATATCGGCCATTCCCTAGAGAATTTCAAAATGTTCGAGACATCCCGAGGGCCGACCAAGATATAGATGATATTTTAAATGAAAAATTAACCCTTAACGATCTCCAGAAAAGTTTTGATTTGGTGAAAAAGCTGAAAATTATTGAAGAATTAGTTTTGGCTGGAGCGGGCGTTGACTCTTTTACGGAAATTTTCAAATTGATTTACGCCAAATTATTTGATGAAAAAGAGGCGAAAAAAAGAAAAGATAATGAGGTTATTTTCCGTCAATCAAAAGACACCAAAATCACTTACGACAATATCAATCGCTTGTTTCAGGGCGCTACGCAAGAATGGCCAGGTATATTTTCTTCACATGACAAAATTGAGCTAACACCGAATCATCTGTCTGTCTGTATTGGCGAGCTGGAAGACGCTAAACTCCTTGACTCCGATCTGGAAGTTATCGACGCGGCTTTCGAATATCTCTTGCCAGATGTAGCCAAGGGTAAAAAGGGACAATATTTCACTCCTCGCCACGTTATTGATATGGCGGTAAAAATGCTTAATCCAAAAGACGGGGAATACATTATCGACCCTTCTTGTGGTAGCGGAGGATTCTTAATTCATGCCATGAAAAATGTTTGGAATAATGAGCTAAAACATGCCGACAAACAGGCGAAGACCGATTATGCCAAAAAATATGTCTATGGGATTGACTTTGACGACAAGCCAACCAAAATTGCGCGAGCAATGATGCTCATTGCGGGAGATGGCAAATCGCATATCTTAAAGCTGAATACTTTGAATCCAAAGGAGTGGCAGGGCGATGAGAATATCAGAGCGAGAGCGGAGCTACTAGACAGACTACGGAAATTTGATGATTACGATAAAAATTCGCAAAATCAAGAGAATTTTAAATACTTTGATTTTGATATTTTGCTGTCCAACCCCCCATTTGCCGGAGAAATTATTGAAACAGCTTTGCTTCGTAATTACGAATTGGCAAAAAATGACAAAGGTAAGTTGCGCAACAAAATGGAGCGCCACATTCTTTTTATCGAGCGCGCCCTGGAGCTAATAAAACATGGTGGTCGTCTGGCGATTGTTTTGCCACAAGGAGTGCTCAATAACACCAATATGGAGTATGTGCGTGATTTTCTTCTCGACAAAGCAAGGATATTGGCAGTCGTTGGGCTTCATGGGAATACATTCAAACCGCATACGGGAACAAAAACCTCGATTTTGTTCTTGCAAAAATGGGGGGAAAAAGAAGAAAAACCAGTTGATTATCCGATATTTATGGCTGTCTCAAAAAAGGGCGGGAAAGATAATTCGGGGGATTATGTTTATAGAAAAGGTAGCGATGGCAATTATTTACATGACGAAAGAGGTAAAAAACTTCTCGATCATGACCTCAACGAAATATCCGACGAGTTCATAAAATTCGCGAAAGATAATAAATTTGGTTTTTAAAAAAAGGCACAATATGGAGTTCAGGCGATTAAGGGAGCAACTTTTATGGTATTTTCTATAATCCAAAAATCACAACTTGAAGGAGCAAAAAGAATTGATGCTGAATACTATCAGCCGGAGTTTTTATTGCTAAAGGAACAGCTATTAAAATATGGCAATCTATTGCCTTTATCAAAAGTGTCTACCATAAAAACCGGCCATGCTTATAACGGTGAGGAAATTGACGAAAAATTTGAAATACCAGTAGCAAGGATAGGAGATGTGACGAATAAAAAAGATATCGGAGACTGGTATAAATTATCGACAAAGGAGTTTGATAAATTTAAGAATAACGCGATAGGTGATGGCGATATATTAATGACTATGACTGGAGACCCACCAGATGTTGGTAAAGTTAATTTAATTAACAATAAAGACAAGAGAGTATTAGCATTTAACCAAAGAGTTGCAAAAATAAGGGCAAATCAAATTGATAATAAATATCTATTTGCGTATTTGAATACGGAATTTTCAAGATTTCAGGCGGAAAGAGCGTCATTAGGCATTAGACAAAGAAACCTTGGTACAGATGACCTAAGAAACATTTTGGTTGCTGTTTCCAGTAAAAATCAATCTGATGAAATAAACAAGATTGTAGATACTTACTTTTATAATCTAGAAAAATCAAAATCTTTATATCAACAAGCAGAAAAATTGCTTTTGGATGAATTGAATATCAAAGAAGAGGATTTTGATGATAAATTAACTTTTGTAATCAATTTATCTGATGTCAAAAATGCAAAAAGAATGGACGCTGACTTTTTCCAACCAAAAGATAGGGCCTTATTATCAAAGCTTGGTAAAACCGAAAGATTATCTAGTTTAGCCAAAAGAAAGAAAGGGGTATTTAAGTTAGTTAAGGATAAGATGTATAAATATACAGAAATCGGCGATATAAATGTTGGTAGCGGAGAGATTTCGTTTAATGAGGTTGCCGGATCGGAATTACCCGCAAATGCAAAAAATAAAGTAATTGGTAGTGAATTAATCGTTTCAAAGGTTAGGCCGACTAGGGGCGCTATTGCCGTTATCCCTAAGAATTGGGATGAAAATCATGTGGTTAGCGGTGCATTTTCAGTTTTTGATGTGGAGTCGCCAACGCGTGAATATCTTCAAATAGTTTTACGATCTATGATAGGAAAGGTACAGATGGAAAGACCGGCGACAGGAACCTCGTATCCAACAATAACCGATGTTGATGTGGAAAATATTTTAGTCCCGATTCTGCCCAAACTAATTCAAGAGAAAATTGCAAAATTAGTTCGCGAGTCATTTGAGTCACGCAAAAAAGCAAAAGAGTTGCTGGAAGAAGCAAAAAGAAAAGTAGAGGAGATGATTGAAGGTGGCAACAATTAATAATATGGTAAAAAAGGCAAAAAATAATTTATCGACTATTTACCCAGAGGATTTCGAAAAAGAGTCGGCTGGCAATGAGCTGGATCGTTTTTTGGCGCCGGAAGTGGAGGAGGAAGAAGAAAAGGCGGAGGTGACGCTTCGTCCCCAGTCGTTAAGGGAATATATTGGACAGGAGAAAATTAAAGAGAGTTTGCAAATCTTTTTGGACGCGGCGAAGAAGAGGGGGGAAGCGCTGGAACATTGTTTGCTTTACGGTCCGCCGGGAATTGGCAAGACTACCTTGGCCTTCGTTATCGGTAACGAAATGGGCTCTACCGTCAAGGTTACTTCGGGCCCCGCGATTGAAAGAGCGGGAGATCTGGCGGCCATCTTGACTTCTCTAGAAACCGGTGATGTGCTCTTCATTGACGAAATCCACCGCTTGAACAAAGTGGTGGAAGAGATTCTCTACCCGGCGATGGAAGATCGGGCGATTGATATCGTCATTGGCAAAGGGCCGGGAGCGCGCACGATGAGAATCCAGCTTAATCCTTTCACTGTCATTGGCGCGACTACGCGGATCGGTTCGCTGTCCGCGCCTTTGCGCGACCGATTTGGCACTATCTTCAATCTAGACTTTTATTCTGATAGCGAGATTGGACAGATTATCAAAAGGTCAGCGTCCATCCTTAACTCCCAAATTGAGTCCAAGGCGATAGACTCTTTGTCTCGCCGTTCGCGTTATACGCCACGAATCGCTAATCGTCTCTTGCGTCGCGCTCGCGATTTCGCCGATGTTCGCCACGACGGGACGATTACCAGTGATGTCGTGGAACGGGCGCTAAAAATGTTGGAGGTGGACGAATTGGGTCTGGACAAAGGTGATAAAAAAATCTTGCTTACCATCATAGACAAATTTGCCGGCGGACCGGTCGGGCTAGACACATTATCAGCGGCGACGGCCGAGGATCGGGAAACGATAGAGGATGTCTATGAACCTTATCTCCTGCAAATCGGTTTCATTGAGAGGACACCACGAGGAAGAAAAGCGACCAAAAGGGCTCATCAACATTTGGGCCGAACGCATCCAGACGGTTTGCAAGAAAAATTGATTTAACCCCGCCTCAATATCAGGCGGGGTTTTTGAAAGGGTTGCGGTATAGGCTCAAGTATAGTAAAATTAGCTTAGAATAGTAATAATTACGAAGATTCATGTCAGTTCTCAAAGTCGTCTACATCTTGTTCCTCATTGGGTACTGCGCGCTGATGGCGTTAGCTTTTTATCGAGTCTGGGTTTTTAGTGAGCAAAAATCTTTGGGGGGCAAAGTGCGCTTTGTTTCTTTTGCTATGCTCTTTGTCTCTTTAGTTATTATTTTTTTAACTTTTATCGTGATGGGGCTTTACACTTGGAACGATACGCCAACGGTCTGGTGGAAAACGATTTTTTCTTCAGAGAAAAAAGTAGAAACTACTTCCAAAGAGACCCAGTCGCCAGAAAAAAAAGTTGATAAAAATACCGTTGAGACAGAGAAAAAAGAAGGATTTTGGACTTCCCTTTTGTCCTGGGACGAATTCTTGACGATTTCCCAAGAGCCTAAATAGACTCAAAAAATAGACTAATAATTTCTAAGCAATATGGGACGCGAAGTGATATTGGATCTACAT
>CAYHEQ010000027.1:0-5749 GCA_964355795.1 uncultured Candidatus Saccharibacteria bacterium | reverse complement strand
AATAGACTAATAATTTCTAAGCAATATGGGACGCGAAGTGATATTGGATCTACATCCTAATGAAAAAATTATTGCGGTCGCGCGCAAGCATTGGCTGGCTTTTTTGGGCAATGTGGCGATTGCTTTGATGATGACTCTGTTTTTTGCTTTTATGATTGTTTTTGGCAACGCTCTGGTTAGCGACCTTTCTTCTGCCAAAATTTTTAGTATTCTCACGGAATACCTCTGGCTGTTTGAAGACATTATTTTGGCCGCTATTTCCTTGGCCGCGCTTTTGTATGTTTTGATCAGAGTGGGAAAAAAATATACTAATAGCGCGGTCATTACAGAAATTTTGGGCGTTTTTAACCGTCATCAATTCGCTTTTGTTACTGGCTACATTCTCTTTATTATCATCGCTTTGCTTTTTTCCGCCATCATTGTCTTGAATGCCCAATCCAAAATGGAGAGTATTTTTGATGGGGTGAATAGAAACGAAATAGCGCAAAATATCGGTTTGGGAGTTTTGATCATCATCGGCGGAATGTACGCCTTGAGCATTGTGGCTTATTCCTATATCTCGTGGCTAGATTTCTATATGGACATTTTTATTATTACTAGCCGAAGAATAGTGCGGATTGAGCAAATTATGCTTTTTAATCGTAAGACTTCCGAAACTAGCTTTCAGCATGTGCAGGACGCTAGCGCTCATGTCAAAGGTTTCCTCTACGGTTTTCTGGATATCGGCGGTATCTTCGTAGAAACAGCGGGGGAAAAAGAAAATTTTTCTTTCTCGCCCATTCCCCATCCCAACGAAATAGCCACTAAGATTTTGGAATTACAACGCGCGGAATGGTTGGACGAGGGCATCAAAGATGAATTTGCCCATCAGAGAATAGTGGAAGAAGGGATGCATTTAGTAGAGGAAGAAGTCAAAGAACAGATGCCAATTATTGAAAAAGTTATTTTGGCGAGAGAAGAGCAGAGGGAGCATGATAACAAAAAACATTATAACGATGGACGAATTATTATTGAAGAAGGCGTTATTTGGCAGTCAGAGCAGGAGCTAGACGATGAAATTCTCAATACTTTGAAGGAGATGGGATAATGGTTTGATGCTGATAATATACTCTTGAGGTTTTTGGCAGTAGGGCTATAATTAAAATATGTTCAAAAAAGTGTCCACGAAGAAGACATTTTCTTATGTTGCGATCGCGTCTTTAGCGTTGTATTATTTTAGTTTTGTTTTTGTTTTTTCCTCCGCTTTGGCCTACACCGCTACTAATTTAGTTATTTCAGAAATTCAAATTGCGGGAGGAGTGGCGAATGATGATTTCATAGAGCTTTACAATCCTACCGCTTACGCTGTCAGTCTGGACGGCTATCGCTTGCGCAAACAGGCTTCTACTGGCACAGAATCTAATATCATTACTTTTTCTTCTAGCCATAGTATCCCCGCTTTTGGGTATTTTTTGTGGGCAAATAGTGGCTATACCGCTATTTTGACTATCCCTGATGTTGTTTCTGCCGATACTTTGGCCAATAATAACGGGGTAGCGTTGCAAAAATTTGATAATATTGAAGAAGTCTGGACAAATATAGACAAAGCGGGTTGGGGGACGAGCTTTACTGGCGCTTTCTATGAAGGCGCTGTCTATCCGAATGGTCCTAGCGCCAATACCGGCTTAGAAAGATTGCCCGGAGAAAGTGACGCTCTGAAGGGTAATGGCTCTTTTACTGGCTCTAACGCCAATGATTTCGCCATCAGAACAACTTCCGAACCGCAAAATAGTCTTTCCGCTATGGAAATCCCAACGGGGATGTCTCTGCCTAGCAATATACCGCCAGTGTCTAGTCCGGGTTCCAATCAAATTGTCCTGGTGAACGCTACCGTTTCTTTTGACGGTTCGGCCTCAACTGATTCCGATGGCACTATCACGGAATATCTCTGGGGTTTTGGCGATACGACCACGGCGACGGGCATTACCGCTAGCCACATTTATAGTGTGGCTGGACAATATACGATTAGTCTGCGAGTAACTGATGACGATGGCGCTCAAAACATCAAGGCTATAGATGTTTTGGTGGCCGATGCCGGCGCCTATTCGGACAAAATCTTGCTCAACGAATTTATGCCCGCGCCGGGCTCTACCACCGATTGGGACAGTGACGGGGTGGCCAATTCTGGCGATGAGTGGATAGAGATTATTAATACTGATACGGTGGCGATAAACCTCTCTGGTTGGATAATTGACGATATAGAGGGTGGCTCTACAGCTTTTACTCTTGGGGGGACGACGATAGAGCCGGGGGCAGTGATGATTTTTTACAAAAATGAGACTGGTTTGGTGCTCAATAACACTGGCGATACAGTTCGGCTAATCACTCCTATCGGTACAGTTAATGACAGCTATACCTACACGGCCACCGCTACCGATCAGTCATACAGTCGCGATAGAAATAACGCGGAGAGTAATTGGACAACGACTTCCACTCCTTCTCCGGGGCAACTCAATCCCTTGCCACCCAACCAATTGCCCATTGCTTCCGCGGGAATCGACCAAAGTATCCAGCTGGGAACTTCGGCCACTTTTAGCGGTATTAATTCTTCCGATGCCGATGGGATCATCACCTCTTTTGCTTGGGATTTCGGGGATAGTCTTACCGGTTCGGGCGTGGAGATCAGCCATCTTTACGCTACTGCCGGCAATTATACAGTGATTCTGACTGTCACTGACGACAGGGGCGATACGGCTACCGATAGTTTGACGGCGAATGTGTTTTCTCCGCCACCAGCCTATACTGCGCCCCCGGAAGAACAGGTCTCCGGTGACGGTAGCGTGATTATCACCGAGATTTTACCCGATCCGGGCAGTGGTGGTACGACTTCGGCCGTCATCTCGGCGACCGGCGAGGAGTATATTAAGCTGAAAAATATTGATACGAAAAAGGTCAATCTCAAAGGTTGGATTTTGGATGACGGTGAGGGTGGGAGCAAACCGTACATAATAAATTACGATAAGATTTTAGCGCCGGACGAGACAGCGATATTTTACTCTTCGGAAACAAAATTGGCCTTGAATAATACTGGCGATTCAGCTCGACTATTAAATAAATCTAGCGCTATTGTGTCCACCGTTAGCTACCTTGAGACGGCAAAAAAGGGCGTGCCTTTGACGCTGGGCGCGGATGGGAAATGGGCGTGGGGAGGGACGGAGGAGGCAAGTAAGCAAGTAAGTGAGCCAGCCAATAAGCAAGAGGAAGAGACAGAGAAGCAATTAAATAAAGAAGCAATCAAAACTACGACTGATAATCAATTGGCGCTCGCGCCGTCAGCGCCGACAGAGGAGGCGCTCCTGCCTTACAGTAGTTACACGCCCTTCGTTGAAACACCGACGGTCAAAATAGAAAAAAAGAGCAATTATAATCCAGTCATCAAGCTGGATTTGGGCGAGGCGTTAAAAGACGCTGTGCCGACAGCGGTTGCCGCGGACAATTTTTCCGCTCAAACAAAAAGCGAGCCAAGACCTTGGACACAATCTCCCTATCTCATCGGCTTTTTAATGCTGATGGCTATCGCGGGCGTGGTAAAATTCGTCATCGGCCCGGAATATGTCCACTATCTGCTCTCGCACGCTTCCACCAAAACGGAGAAACAAGAAGCCGAAGCGATCAAAGAGCTCTTTGAGGAATAAGGGTTTAAACTTTTCTTAGACATTGGCAATCTTAGAGACAATTCATGAATTGCCTCTACTAGACTTCATCACCGCGCGGATTTTGGCACGCGCTTCGTTAGTCTTCACGAAATCCAGCCAGCCCGGCGAGGGCTTCTTATTTTTTTGCGTAATAATTTCCACCACTTCGCCGTTTTTTAAGCAGTAATCCAACCCCACCATTTTTCCAGAAACTTTGGCGCCCGCGCAATGATGGCCGACATCCGAGTGAATAGCGTAGGCGAAATCTACTGGCGTAGCGCCTTCCGGCAGATCAATGACATCACCTTTGGGGGTGAAAGCAAAAATCCGATTTTTGAAAAAATCAATTTTCAAACTTTCTATGAAATCTTCTCCGCCAGAATTTTTCTGCCATTCTTTGAGCTGTTTGACCCAAGCAAATTTGCGCTGGTTCAAGACCCCACCTTCCTCCGGTTTTCCTTGCTGAACATAAGCCCAGTGGGAGGCGATGCCTTGTTCGGCCTCTTCGTGCATTTTCATTGTTCTGATTTGGATTTCAATAATCCTTTCTTCTGGCGTGATGACGGTGGTGTGAATACTCTGGTAGCCGTTGGGTTTGGGGACGGCGATGTAGTCTTTGATTTTGCCCGGCAAAGGCTTGAACATCGTGTGGATAACGCCCAGCGCTTTGTAGCACTCCTCTACTTCGTGAAAAATCAGACGCAAAGCGGCGATGTCATAAACTTTGCCCAGTCCGCCTTCTTTTTGCGCTTTTTTGTAGAGGCTCCACAGATGTTTGGTGCGCGAACCCATAGAGACGGGCGCCAGATTTTCTTCGGCCAAATGAAGCAAAATCTTTGGTTTAATCTGCTCCAAATATTCGGTGAGATTTTCGTAAAAAGGTTGGGATTCCTCAACCAGCTTCCTGTATTCATCAGGGTAGATGTATTGGAAGGAGAGATCTTCTAGCTCGCCTTTGATCTCTCCCATTTCCAGACGGTCAGCGATGGGAGCGTAGATTTCTAATGTTTCGTGGGCGATTCTCCTTCTTTTTTCTTCGGGCAAAAATTGTAAAGTCTGCATATTGTGTAGACGATCGGCCAATTTTATCAAAACCACGCGAATATCTTCGGCCATCGCTAGGAACATCTTGCGCAAACTCTCTGTCTCTCGTTCCTGCCCGCGGTATTTCAGTTGGCCCAATTTCGTGACGCCATTGACCAAGAAGGCAATGTTGTCGCCAAATTCTTTTTCTATTTCTTCCAGCGTGTTCGCGGTATCTTCGGGCACATCGTGGAGTAGACCAGCCGAAACGGTCTCCGCGTCCATGCCTATTTTCAAAAGATTGAGCCCCGTGTGATAGGCATGAACAAAATAAGGCTCACCAGAAGCCCTTTTTTGCCCCGCGTGCGCTTTTTCGGCGAAAGCAAAAGCTTTACCGATGAGTTCTGCTTCTCCTTCGGTCAATATCCTTGGCGAGTTGATTAGAAAAGATGAAATGTTGGCGTCAGTCATAGTAGTAGCTATTTTACTCCCATTGCCCCAATAATCTCAATAGCCCTAATTATCCTAATAACCATGATAATTTATGCTACAATGAATTTATGAGGGAGAAAATATTGGCTATTTTGGTGGTCGTTATTCTGATAGCTCTATTCGTCGCAACGGCTATCGGTTTTTACTTTGGAGCTAAAGGTCTCTATTTGATCTACCTGCAAAACAAGTACCCCTTAAAATACGCCACCCAGATTGCGACTTACTCGACGCGATATAGTCTGGAGCCATCCCTAGTCTCGGCGGTTATTTATGAAGAAAGCAGGTTCGACCCTAACTCCAATTCTGCTAAAGGGGCGGTGGGGCTGATGCAGATTTTACCGGAAACGGGACGGTATATCGCTGGAAAGCTGAGAGAAGAAGATTTCGCCGAAAGCTCGTTGACCGATGCCGAGACCAATATTCGTTACGGGTGCTATTATCTTTCCTATCTATCCCAGAGATATGGTAATCTGGATAATGTTTTGGCCGCTTATAACGCTGGAGAGGGCAATGTTGACAAATGGCTCAAAAACGGTGATAAAGTGCCATTTCTGGAAACG
>CAYHEQ010000026.1:7907-12273 GCA_964355795.1 uncultured Candidatus Saccharibacteria bacterium | reverse complement strand
ACCTTGGCGTCAAAGCCGGCATTATCAACAAATCCGGTTCGTGGTTTGATTACGGAGAAGTGAAGCTCGGTCAAGGCGCCGAATCGGTCAAACAATATCTGCGCGAGAATCAGAAACTCGCGAAAGAGATTGAGAAAAAGATTTTGGGAGGAAAGGGGAATTAGGAAGGTATAAATATATGGCGCATAATCTTTTTAGGTAAAAACCGATGACCACAAAAACAAAAATAATCTTCACTAAACACGCCGAGGATAAGTTTGCGGTGCTACTGAGACACAAAGTAAAATTGTCCAGAAGTTTTGTCATCAAAACAGTCCGAGAACCGGAGCTTATCGACAGAAGTCGCTTGCCTCTTTTGATAGCGCAGAGGAGATTTGACGCAAATAGGGTTTTGCGTGTAGTATACAAGAAAGAGGAAGATCGTCTCAAAATAATTACTTTTTATCCAGGCAGAAGGAGTCAGTATGAAAAAAATCGTTAAAGATTTCATTTACAAATACGAACCAGAGGCGGATATCTTGATGTGGGAGGTCTCTTCTGCTCCGATTGACTATGCTCAAGAATCGGGCAATGTAGTCGTTCATTTTGACAAAAAAAATCAACCTGTTCTCATTGAGATACTCGAAGCGCAAAAATTCTTCCAAAATACTCAAAATGTTCTCGAAAAACAACCAGCATTAGCTAGTCGCTAGGTTGTCTTATGCGCATTACCGATCTTGCTCCTCAAAAAAAGCGTAAAGATAGATGGAATCTGTTCTTGGACGGAGCGTTTTATTGTGGACTAGACGAGGGGGCGGTGGCTAAATTAGGGTTAAAAATAGGACAAGAAATAGATGAGAGTTTTTTACAAAAAATGGAGCGTGAGGAATTGTCAAGCAAAGCGTGGAACGCGCTTCTTTTTTTTCTGAAAAGTCGTGAGCGATCAGAAAAAGAAATTATCAACAAATTGAAAAGCAAGGAATTTAGTGATAAGGTGATTGAGGCAACGTTGATTAAAGGCAAAGAACTCAATCTCATTAATGACCAACGTTTTGCCGAGATGTGGGTGCGAGAAAGGGCCAAATTCAATCCCAAGGGCAAAAGGGCTTTGCAAATGGAATTACGCCAAAAAGGGATTGGGGATGATGTGTTGCAAGAAGTTTTTGCCGAGAATATGAGCACGGAGACGGAAGAATCTCTTGCCCGTCAGGCCTTTGAAAAAAAGTCCCGTATTTGGAATGATATGACCGACCGAAAGCAGAAAGAAAAAATGGTTCGTTATCTTGCAGGCAAAGGATTTGGGTGGGAGACGATCAATGCGTTGTTGAAATAAAGAGCTTCCTAAGCCATTCTTCTGTGGAACTAGGATAAAAACGAGCTATGCCAAAGAACACAAAAATAAATGTAGAAGGTATTGAGATTGTCACCTTCACTAAGGGCAATAGTGATTATATTTCCTTGACCGATATAGCGCGACACAAAAACCCAGCCTTCCCAGCCGATGTCGTAAAGAACTGGATGAGAACTCGTGCCACGATTGAATTTTTGGGATTATGGGAAAGATTGCATAACCCTCTTTTTAAACTGGTCGAATTTGACCAGTTTAAAAATGAAGCGGGGGCCAATGCCTTTGTTCTGTCACCTCAAAAATGGATAGAAAAAACTGATGCCATAGGCCTGATTTCAAAATCCGGGAGATATGGCGGGGGCACCTTTGCCCATATAGATATCGCATTTGAATTTGCTTCTTGGGTTAGCTCCGAGTTTAAGTTATATTTGTTAGTTGAATTCCAGCGACTAAAACAAGACGAGAATAATCGTTTGAAGCTCGAGTGGAGCTTGCAGAGAACATTGGCAAAAATTAATTACAAAATCCATACTGACGCTATCAAGGAAAAACTCATTCCACCGACACTGTCCAAAGAGCAAATTAACGCAAAATATACCAATGAAGCCGATCTGCTCAATGTGGCTTTGTTTGGGATTACCGCCAAAACATGGCGAAATAATAATCCAAAAATGGAGGGCAATATCCGCGATTATGCTACAATTGAGCAATTGGTGGTGCTTTCAAATATGGAGAGCGCTAATGCCATCTTGATTCATCAGGGATTATCCCAAAACGAACGCTTGGTCCAATTAAATAGCGCTGCTATTATTCAAATGAAATCGTTCTTGGGGAGTAAGGAGATAAAAAAGCTGAAAAGCTAAGATGAATAGGTAAAAAACAAACATTTAGAAATATGCTTATAAGTCAGAATCGTACAAAAATAGTCGCCACCATTGGTCCCGCGACCAAGGATGAGAAAACGCAGAGAGCTTTGATTGAGGCTGGTCTTGATGTGGCGCGATTCAATTTCTCTCATGGCAAATATGAAGAGTTCGAACAGTGGCTTTATACTTTGAGAAGAATCGCCAACGAAGATCATCAGTCTTTGGCTATCTTACAGGACTTACAGGGTCCCCGGATTCGTCTGGGAGGCGATTTGCCGAAAAAAGGTGTTACTTTGGCCGAGGGCGAGAGAATCGCGGTTGGCTTTGGGAAATACAAGAAAGGCTTTTTACCTATTGATTACAAAAAGTTAGCTGAAGAAGTCAAAATTGGCACCAAGATTCTCATGATGGACGGGATGGTAGAGCTCAAAGTTGTTAAAAAAGCCAGAGCCGTAGCCTACGCGCAAGTTGTTCGCGGAGGGTTAGTTCTGCCCCGCAAGGGCATCAATATCCCCAACGCGCATCTATCCATCGGCGCGCTGACGACCAAAGATTTGGCCGATTTGCGGTGGGGAGTGGAACATGATGTGGATTTCATCGGGCTTTCTTTCGTCCAGTCGGCGGAGGATATTAAAAAACTGCGTCAAGAAATTTTCAAAATCAAAAAAGATTCCAGAGTCAAAATCATCGCCAAGATTGAGAAACCTCACGCCTATCAGAGTATCAAAAGTATCCTGCGGGAAGCCGACGGGGTGATGGTGGCCAGGGGAGATCTGGGCATTGAGCTACCACCTGAGCGAGTGCCTCTGGCGCAAAAAGAAATTATCGCCACCGCCGTATCTTCCGGTAAGCCGGTGATTACCGCCACCCAGATGATGGAGTCAATGATGAGCAACCCCAGACCGACTAGAGCCGAGGTTTCTGATGTAGCCAACGCGGTGTTGGACGGCACGGACGCGGTCATGCTGTCGGAGGAGACGGCCATGGGACCGTATCCGGTCAAAGCGGTGAAGATGATGGCCTCCATCATTCGTGAGACGGAAAAAGGACTTTTCCGCACCGGCCGACTTTCTTTTGATAATTTTTCTCTGACCAATCTGGTGCCATTGAAGAAAGAGTCACGACGGGTCATCTCGCCAAAAATCATCGGTCCTTCGGCCAAAGCTTTGGCCAAAAATGTGAGAGCCAAATGCATTGTTTGTTTCACCGAAACCGGTTTCTCGGCGCGGATGATTTCGCAAGCTCGTCCGCAGTGTTTTGTCGTGGCGCTTTCTCACGATAAAAAAGTAATCAATCAGCTGGCGCTCTCTTGGGGAGTGGTAGCCGGCTACGGGATCTTGCTGGAAAATGAGAAGAAATTGATGACGGAAATCGCGCATTTCGTCAAAGCCAAAGAATTGGCCAAAAAAGACGACTTGATCGTGATTGTCGCCAATGATCACCGCTCCTACGGCGCCAAAGCGGTGCATCTGGGCTGATTGCGTAGAGAGAGAGCATGGCCCTGTCTTATGGGCTTGACTTTTCTATTATTTTATGTATAATTCCCCTATCGTTACTTAAGAATTCAAACTTGCCTTAGGGCAAGATTTTGCTTCTTTCAAGAAGCATACTCGATACGGCGAAACCTTGCGGCATATTTAGTATGCGAAGGACGGATTTCGTGGACTCGAGGGCAGGACGGCTTTTGGCTCTGTCAAAAGTTGCAAACCAAGGAAGGGAGTGATGACCTGGCACGGCAGAATAATTGAAAGACCTCGCACAATTCAAATTCTAAGGAGACACTCCGTATTATGAGAGACATCCTTCCAGTAGGTAAGCCACGCTACATATTCATCGGCACGGATGATCGGCCCATTGAAGTCCCAGAAAAGTGCAATGGACAAGGTTGTTCGGCGAACAGTTGCTTGGTGCATTCAACCGAAATCAACGATTCTTTCGGGGTACCCGAATTTCGCCTGATCATCCGAAGCGGTAAGTTTCTCTTGCTCAGCCATACGACGCTTCAGCCTGTTTCGTTCCACGAAGTTGACGAAAGGGCATTCAAAAAGCGCCAGTGGGAACTTTCCGTGAAAGCGGAAAAGGCCAAGAGAGACCGGCAGTACAGGGGGAAAAAGGGAGAAAGGCTTCAGAATAAAGGGCGACCTTCCCAGAGGCGATCTGAAACGGCCTTAAC
>CAYHEQ010000026.1:0-7897 GCA_964355795.1 uncultured Candidatus Saccharibacteria bacterium | reverse complement strand
CCCCCCCCCCACCCCCCCCCCCCCCCCCCCCCCCCCCGCCCCCCCCGCGCCCGCCCCCCCCCCCATATTATTATTCCAAAAACCCATTATTCCATAACCTTCTTTGCGCTTGACGCAAGGAAAAGCACCCTTCTTCAGGTTCATTCAAAAAATAAAAAAGCGAGCACTTTACTTGTGCTCGCTTTTTCTTTTGACATTTTTTTCAAAAACGGAGAGGGCGAGATTCGAACTCGCGATACCCTTGCGGGCATACCGCCTTTCCAAGGCGGCGCACTCGGCCACTATGCGACCTCTCCAAGATTCCTTTGTAAAGACGTTGCATTGCAACGCCTTTACTGGACATTAAAGCACAAAAAACCAAGAACCTCAACATTCAGCTAGCGGTAACTGTTTTTAAGAGCCTGTTCAATATCTCGCTTTCAAATACGAAAGAGCAGGATTGTCGGCGAGAGGAGAGAAGACTGACGAGGCATACCCAAAGGTATGCTGAGGAAGGATGAGCTTTCTCGTAGCCACAATTACTGCTCTTGCAGTAGAAATGGAGATATTGAACAGGCTCTAAGGCATTTGACAAAAATCTTCCTGTGCGATAACATCAAGGCATGGAAAATGGCGTAAAAAGAAATTATCTTTCGAAGTATTCGGGGTTCAAACTACCCATTCTTATCGAACAAGACGAAGACGGATTTTTTGTTGTGGAATGTCCTGTTTTCTCCGGTTGCTATACCCAGGGCGAGACTGTTGATGAGGCGATGAAAAATATCAGAGAAGTAATAGATTTGGTTTTGGGGGAAAAGAAGAACCAAGAGGCTTTATCCTCTTATTATCCCAACAAAATGAAGCTTCAAACTATCACGCTCTAAAATGCCCCACCTGCCAGTGTTATCAAGCAAAAAAATGATTAAGGTTTTGGAAAAGCTTGGCTACCGCCAGATTCGTCAGCGCGGTAGCCACATTCGTTTATTATGCGAAAGAAAAGAGCCTCTAAGTGTGCCTAATACAAAAATTATTGGTCGGGGACTCTTGCGCAAGATTATGCGTGATGCCAAAATCTCCCCGAGCGATCTCGAGCAACTTATGAGAGATTAACGATTCGATATTAGTACTTTAGGTTTTGAGATTATCAATAACAAAACAGCTATGATCAAAATCAATCAAAAAGTGTCGGAAATAGAGGAGATTAATGGGAGGGAGTGGGAGGCGTTTCAGGAGGAAAAGGTGAAGAAAATCAAACTTTCCGATTACAAGGGAAAATGGTTAGCGCTGATTTTTTACCCTGCCGATTTCACTTTCATTTGTCCGACCGAGTTGGAGGACGCGGCCATGCATTACGCGGAATTTCAGAAGGAGGGTTGCGAGGTGATTTCGGTTTCTACCGATACGGTTTTCACCCACAAAGCGTGGCACGATGAGAGTAAGGCGATTGGGAAGATTAAATTCCCGATGGCAGCCGACCCGACGGGGACGCTTTGTCGCGCTTTCGGCACCTATATAGAAAACGAAGGTCTGTCTCTGCGTGGCACTTTTCTCATTGATCCAGACGGAGCATTGAAGACCATCGAAATTCACGACAATAGTATCGGGCGTTCAGCCGACGAATTACTCCGCAAACTGCAAGCCGGCAAATTCGTCCGCGAAAATGGGGGCGAGGTCTGTCCCGCCAATTGGCATCCGGGGGACAAAACGCTCAAACCGGGGCTGGATTTGGTGGGGAAGATTTAGACGCTAATTTCACGAACTTTAGACAAATTGTCCGAATCAAATAACGCGACAAGAAAGGCTTGACACTTGACACTAAGTTTATCTTAAATTAAACTTTGGTTATGAAAAATATCACCGCTTCTAATGTTGTGGGACTCAAAGAATTACGAGAAAACATGGAGGATTATGTTGCTGAGGTCAAAAAAGGCCGAACTTTTCTGGTTCTTCGCAAGTCCCGGCCAGTTTTCAAAATATCATCTCCCGATGAGGATGACGGTCAGTGGGAGCGAGTAGTTGATTTTACGAAGATTAAAAAAGGTGGCGTTTCTCTAGAAGAAGTTTTGGCGCGACTGTAATGATTTTTTATGGACAAAATAGCCAAGGCGCTAAAAAAATTACGCGTCAATGAAAGGGAGAAAGCCAAAGAGATTCTTTTGCGGATCAAGCAGAATGAATTGACGGGGCTGGACGTCAAAAAACTTAAGGGACGGCATGACATCTATCGTGTTCGCTTCGGCATCTGGAGGATTATTTATAGGATTGGTGAAGATGGTGTGATTCATCTAATCGCTTTTGATAGAAAAAACGATAATACTTACAATTTCTAGACGTAAGATATAGCAGTATTCACGCAATCCACCCTTAGATTAGTGGAATTAGTGTGATAGGGGGGTTATGAGTAAAGATTTTTTAGGGCTCAAAGGCAAGGTGGCAATTGTTACTGGCGCCTCATCCGGAATCGGGGAGGCGACGGCTTTGAGGTTAGCGGAAGCGGGATGTTCGGTGGTTTTGGCTGCGCGTCGGGAGGGGAGAATTAAGAAGTTAGAATTAAGAATTAAGAAAAATGGTGGGAAAGTTTTGGGCGTAGTAACAGATGTGACGAAAAAAGAAGATGTTGAAAATCTCGTGAGAGTTACTCTTAAAAAATTTGGAAAAATTGATATTTTGGTTAATAACGCGGGGATTTTGGAAATGGAGCCTTTCCTCCAGATTACCGACGCAAGCTTTCAGAGAGTGATGGATACCAATTTGCGGGGTTATCTCTGGGTAGGGCAGGCGGTGGCGAGAGTGATGGCGAAACAAAAATCGGGGAGAATCATCAATGTCTCATCTATCGCGGGGTACGGCGCTTTTTCGGGAATTACTTCTTATAATCTTTCCAAAGCGGCGATTGTGATGTTGACGAAAAATATGGCCACCGAATTGGGGCCTCTGGGTATCGCCGTTAATGGTTTGGCGCCGGGGGTTATCGTAACCGAGATGACAACGGGGATGCTTTCCGACAAGAAACAAGTCAAAGGCTTTCTAGAAAAGATTCCTTTGAAGAGACTAGGCGAAGGGGTGGATATGGCCAATACTATCATCTTTCTTGCTTCCGACCTCTGCTCCTATACCACAGGGCATACGGTGATTTCGGATGGCGGATGGACAGCGCATCTCTAGGCTAATAAAATAAGAAATTAAAAAAATAAAAAATTAAGAAATTAGACAAATACAAAAAGGACCAAATGGTCTTTTTTGTATGCTATCGGGTTAAAAGGTATAATGTAGAGACACGATATATCGTGTCTAGAGATGAGTCGATATAAAAAATTCAGACACGACATGTCGTGTCTCTACGAAAACACCTATGGACCAAACTGATGAGATTAAGAAAAAAATAGATGTTGTTGATCTAATATCAAGTTACTTGACTCTGCAGAAAGCCGGGAGGAATTTTCGCGCTTGCTGTCCTTTTCACAAGGAAAAAACGCCTTCTTTCATGGTGAGTTCCGAAAAACAAATCTGGTACTGTTTTGGTTGCAATCAAGGGGGCGATATTTTTTCCTTCATTGAAAGGATGGAGGGGTTAGACTTTGTTGGCGCTCTAAATCTCCTAGCTGACCGGGCGGGAGTTATTCTGGAAAGACAGAGGGGAGGAGCCAAAAAGAGCGAAAAAGACAAGTATTTTGAGATGACTTCTTTGGCCTCAAAATTTTTCTCCTATATCCTCTGGGAAACAAAAGCGGGCGAGGAAGCCAGAAAATATTTGTTAGAAAAAAGAGGACTGACAGCAGAAATAATCAAAGAGTTTGGCGTAGGATATTCTCCCGACCAACAGACATTGCTCCATGATTTTCTAGCCAAAAAAGACTTCAAAGACGAGGATATGTTAAAAATTGGGTTAATAACTCGCAATACGCAAGGAAGAATCGTGGACAAATTTCGCGACCGCATCATCTTCCCCATCTATAGTGTCGCCGGCAAAGTAGTGGGTTTTGGGGGGAGGATCTTTCATGAAAGTAAAAATCCTAATTTCACTCCGCCGAAATATCTCAATTCTCCGCAATCAGATATTTACGACAAAAGCTCTACGCTTTATGGGCTTTACCAAGCCAAAGAAGCCATTCGCGAAAAAGATTTGGCGATTGTCGTTGAGGGCTATATGGATGTTATTTCCTCTCATCAGGCGGGAGTGAAAAATGTTGTGGCTTCTTCTGGCACGGCCTTGACGGCCGAGCAAGTCGTGATCGCTTCGCGTTATGCTTCTTCTCTAGCTTTTTCCTTTGATACTGACCAAGCGGGGCAAATGGCTCTCAAAAGAGCGCTAGATATGACTAGATATGAAGACGTAGCGATTAAGGCCATAGCCATTAAAGAAGGCAAAGATCCAGATGATCTAATCAAGATTAGTCCCAAGAAATGGGAGGAGGCGACAGCAAACCCAGTGCCAATCTTAGAGTTTTTTTACCAAAATCTGATTGCTGGTCGGGATTTGACGCAAGTAGAAGAAAAGAAAAAAGTGGCCAAAGAGTTTCTCCCGATTTTAGCTGTGGTTAGCGACAACATAGAAAAGGCGTATTGGATCAAAAAAATCAGCAACGATTTGGCTATCGGAGAATCATATATTCAAGAGGCTCTGAATAAAGCCAAGATACCTCTAGCATCTATTAAAAAAGAAGCAAAAAATACAGGGGGCAGTGACTTCAAGGTTTCCAAAGAGTTGCTGCTTTTGGGTTCGCTGATACTTTTTGAAGACAAAAGGGACGAGAGGCTAAAAAGGCTACAAGAAGCTAATTTTTTGGATGATAAAGCAAAGAATATTTACAAAGCTATCGTAAAATGCCATAATCAAGCGGACAGTGCTGTTTTTTCGCAAGAAATGGTTAAAAATGAGCTTTCCAGAGAAGATCAGGAGGCGGTTGATATGGTTATTTTCTTAACCACCAACCTTTTTGAAAGTATAGACCAGAAGTCTGCGCGCAAGGATATGGAGCGACTTTTCCAAGATGTTTTGCAAAACGATGTTGATCGGCAGAAGAAAGATTTGGAGAGAGAAATAGGTTTGGCCGACAAGGTGAAGGATAAAGAAAAGGTGAAGGGATTGTTACGAAAATTGCAGGAATTGATATAGGGGCGAAAACTCTAAAATCTAAACTCTAAATTCTAAATAAATTAAAAATCACAAATTCAAATTATTTTTGATTTTGAAAATTAGAATTTGTTTAGATTTTAGGATTTAGGGTTTAGACTTTTGCCAATAGGAAAAGAAAACAATCAGTTTCCTTGAAGGATTTTTAATCGACCAATTATTAGTTAAAAAATAGCCATGGTCAAAAAGAAACTACCAGAGCCAGCGCGTCCCAAGGTCAAGGTTGAATCCGAATTGGATCAGCTGGTGGAGAAGGGCAAACAACAAGGTTTCGTCACCCAAGCGGATATTCTCCAGCTCATTCCTACCGCTGAAGATGATATGGAGAAATTTGACGAGATTTACGCTCTTCTTTTGGAGGAGGGTATTGAGGTGGCCGAAGGCGATATTGCCGAAGGGGGCGCGGAGGAAGAGGGTTTGGACGCGGGCGATATTGATTCTTTAGAACAAGCGCATCAGCAGGAGCAGGGTCTGGCCGATATCTCCAATGATTCGGTGAGAATGTATCTGCGCGAAATCGGGCGTATTCCTCTGCTCACTTCTGAAGAAGAAGTCGTCTTGGCCAAAGCTATTATCAAAGAAGAAGAAGGAGCCAAGGATAGATTGGCGGAAGCGAACTTGCGTTTGGTGGTCTCTATCGCCAAGAAATACATTGGTCGTGGCTTGCAATTACTTGATCTGATTCAAGAAGGTAATTTGGGGTTGATGAAGGCGGTAGAAAAATTTGATTACAAGAGAGGCTTCAAATTTTCCACTTACGCTACTTGGTGGATTCGTCAAGCTATCTCGCGCGCTATCGCTGACCAAGCGAGGACTATTCGTATCCCAGTGCATATGGTAGAAACGATTAATAAATTGACGCGGGTGCAAAGACAGCTCTCGCAAGAATTGCAACGGGATCCGACACCAGAAGAAATCGCTACCGAAATGGATATGGAGTTGGAAAAGGTTCAACATATTCTAAAAATTTCCCAAAACACTATTTCTCTGGAAACTAGCGTGGGAGAGGAAGAAGACAGTAAGCTCTCCGATTTCATTCCTGATGATAAGAATATGTCGCCGGATGATGCGGCTACGCATCAACTTCTTCGCGAACAATTGCGCGAGGTCATCAAGACTCTGTATCCCCGAGAACAAAAAATCGTCAATATGCGTTTTGGACTGGAAGACGGCAAGAGCCATACTTTGGAAGAAGTGGGGCGGGAATTTGGCGTTACGCGCGAACGTATTCGTCAGATTGAAGCCAAAGCGCTCTTGAAGCTTCGTCGTAATCGCGATAGCAAAATGTTGAAAGAATATTTGAAATAAAGGCAGAGAAACGAAAGAACAAATCAAAAAAACAATCCGTATGGATTGTTTTTTTGTGAGAGGGGAATATCCGTTGTGCGTTGTTCTTCGGTTTTTTTCTCTAATTTATCTTCTTGCATGGCATATGTGGATAACTCGCTCTTTTACACTTTCGATTTATTTTCTATAATATCACTATGGTAACAAAAAGGCAAAAACAAGTTCTCGATTTTATAACTGATTATCAGGGGCAGAAAGGATATGCCCCCTCTCTTGATGACATCCGTAAGAAATTAAAACTCTCGTCGGTCTCAACGGCCCACTTCCATGTTTCCAAGCTCCACAATTTGGGTTTTCTATCAAAAGAGGAAAATAAGCCCCGCTCTATTGAGGCGTTAGGTCATGAAATGATGGTCATAATCCCGCTTTTAGGAACAATTGCTGCTGGACAACCCCTCGCCCTATTTGATGTAACAAAAGAAACGATTGCTGTCCCAAAAAGTAAAATTCCATCCTCATCAGAAGTTTATGCTCTTCGCGTAATTGGCAATAGTATGATTGAAGAGAATATTAATAATGGAGATGTTATTATAGTGCGCCAGCAGGAAACAGCTAAAAATGGCCAAAAAGTAGTTGCCCTCATAGATAATCACGAAGCAACCCTAAAAAAGTTTTATAAAGAGCGAGGATATGTTCGTTTGCAACCCGCAAATAAAACTTTTGAGCCAATTATCATTAGAGAAGATCGCGATATTAAAATTCAAGGTATCGTTATTGATGTTATTAGAAACGAGGAAGAATTGCAGGCAGAAAAAATTATAACAATAAAAGAGGTAAAAAAAGAAAAAAAACTACCACTAAATCAAATAATTTTAGGAGATGCCGTTCAAGAATTAAGAAAACTTCCTGACGAAAGTTGTGATGTCGCCATAATTGATCCGCCATATAATATCGGAAAAGATTTTGGTAACAATATAGACAAACGAGAACTAGGAGAATATGTTGAGTGGTGTAAAAGCTGGATAAATGAAAGTATAAGAATTCTAAAGCCGAATGGGACAATGTTTATTTATGGTTTTAGTGAAATTTTGGCGTATCTTTCAATCGAAATTCCTATACAAAAACGGTGGTTAATTTGGCACTATACAAACAAAAATGTCGCTTCTCTCAATTTCTGGCAAAGAAGTCACGAAGCTATAATTTGCGCGTGGAAAGATAAGCCGGTTTTCAATAGAGATGAGGTTAGAGAACCATACACAGAAGGATTTCTAAACGGAGCCGCTGGAAAAGTAAGAAAAGGAACGCTAGGGAGATTTAGTAGTAGCGGTTTAGAAACCGTCTATAAAGCTCACGATGGAGGAGCATTACCAAGAGATGTTATCAAAATTCCTGCTCTTGCCGGTGGAGCCGGAATGATTGAGAGATGGTTTTTGTGTAAAACCTGTGATTCTGTTTGCGAACCACGACAACTGAAAAAACATGATGGGCATGAAATAA
>CAYHEQ010000025.1:11127-12304 GCA_964355795.1 uncultured Candidatus Saccharibacteria bacterium | reverse complement strand
ATTTTGAAATTCCCTCGGGGGTAGAGTGTGTCGTAGAGAAAAATATCATTACCGTTTCTGGCATTGACAAGCAATTGGTGGGTGAAGTAGCCGCCAATATCAGAAAGCTCAAAAAACCGGAACCCTACAAGGGCAAGGGTATCAAGTATTCAGATGAAAAGATCCGAAGAAAGGCCGGCAAGGCGGGGAAAGTCGGAGTGTAACACTAGACATTCCATATAAAATTTGTAAGGTGTAGAAAAAACAAGAAGCAAATTATGAAAAAAATAGATATCAAGCAAAAAAGAAAGTTACAGAGGGCGAAAAAGACCAGAGTAAAAATACTGGGCTACGCTTCGCGTCCCAGATTATCTGTTTTTCGTAGCAACAAGCATCTCTTTTTGCAAATTATTGATGATCAAAAGGGGGTAACGGTAGTGAGTGTGTCCGATGTTAAGACAAAGGACGGCGCGAAAAAGAGAGTGGATATCGCTTTTGAACTAGGCAAGGCAATAGCGGTCAATGCCCAAGAGCAGAAAGTCAAAAAAGTAGTTTTTGATCGCGGTCCGTACGCCTATCATGGTATAATCAAAGCGGTGGCGGAAGGGGCTAGAGAAGGCGGGCTAGATTTCTAATTAGAGAAAATTAACGTATAAGTAAAAAGTGAGGGCAGAAAGGGATATATGTCTGGAAAGAATGGTTGGAGCGTATGGAGAAGACCACTTTTGGTGCTCATCTCCGTCATCCTCATTATTGGCGCTTTTTCCTTCGGTATTTGGATGGGTAAAAAAAGTATGGGGACCAAGGAGATTGTCAAAAATCTCACGGATAATTGGCAAGAATTTAAGAGCGACAAATATGGTTTTTCCTTCAAGTATCCTAGCGACTGGCAGGTGACAGAAGATAAGGAAACGGGGGCGATTAAAATTTCTAATCAAAGAGTGGCCGAATCATTGATTAATATCCGAGTTTTGGGTGAACGGACCATTGATTCTCAAGAGCCAGCGGACGCCATTCAAATATCCATTCCTTTTGGGAAGAGAGACTTCGTCAATCTCTCTACTTCTACGGGCAATGAAGCCAGAGAAATTTTTTACGCGATACCGATGACATTGGGGGATTAGGGGGGGGGTATTCAAATCGTTGGATTCGATTTTTCATTCAATTCACGAGAATTAGGTCGTTAGGGATGATTTAT
>CAYHEQ010000025.1:0-11117 GCA_964355795.1 uncultured Candidatus Saccharibacteria bacterium | reverse complement strand
CAAAAAAAAAACCCCCACCCCCACCCCCCCCCCTCCCCCCCCCAAGCACCCCACCGAAACCCTCCCCCCCCCCCCCCCCCCCTCCCGCCACGCGGCGGCGCGAAGTCAAATCGTAGCATTCGAATTTTCATTCAAATCACTACAAATAAGTCGTTAGCGATGATTTATTTGTAGAAATTAGAATAAAAATTAGAATTAAGATTGGAATTGAGTATATGTCTGAAGACAAAGTAGCCAAAACTAGCAAGGAAGTGAAATTGGAAGAGCAAAAAGAGGCCGAAATTGTGGCTGATATTGAAGAAGCCATCAAAGGGCCGGTAGAAGAAGTGGCTCTTCCCGTAGAAGCTGTGGAAGCCACCGAAGTGGCAGAAGCTGTTGTTGCGCCCAAAGAAGAAGCCAAGGCTCCACTCATAGGCAGGGAGGCAGGCACGAGCGCGCAGGCTGGGGGAGGCCAAAGGGGGGATAGGAGGCAACAAGGGGGTGGTCGTTCTCATAATCGCCCACCAAGACCAGAAAGGACGCCGTCAGAATTTGAAGAAAAAATGGTCAGTATTGACCGCGTTACTCGCGTGGTCAAGGGCGGACGGAGAATGCGCTTTCGCGCGTTAGTGGTTATTGGCGATAAGAAAGGCCGGGTTGGTTATGGCTTGGGTAAGGGCAACGAAGTAGCGAGAGCTTCCGCCAAAGCGATTAACGCGGCCAAGAAAAATCTCATCAATGTAGATATTGCTGGCGGGACTATCCCTCATGATACTTGGGGCAAATCTCGCGGTTCACAAGTGCTTTTGAAAGCTGCCAAAAAAGGCCGTGGCATCATTGCGGGAGGGGGCGTTCGGGTGGTCGTAGAATTGGCTGGTTACAGCGATATTGTGGCCAAATCTTTTGGCTCTAGCAACAAGATTAATAATGTGAACGCGACCTTTGAGGCGCTAAAAAGTTTGAGGGAAAGACCCGGGAAGAGGATAACCAAAGAACAGCCTCAAGCTCCGACTGAAGCGTCGGAGAAAGACAAAAAAACCGAAGAACCAAAGAGCAAGAAAGAAGAAAAACAAGACTAAAACTCATGGCAACATTCATTGAAAATTGCAAATTGCAAAATTGAAAATTATAAAAATCCATGCCAACAAAATTACATACTCTCAAATCTACCAAAACTTCCAAAGCGGCCAAGAGACTCGGCCGTGGCCCTGGCAGTGGCAAGGGCAAAACTTCAGGGCGAGGCCACAAAGGCTATCTGGCTCGTTCCGGCTCTTCAAAAAGGCTGGGGTTTGAAGGTGGCCAGATGCAATTAATGTGGCGTATCCCCAAGCTCAAGGGTTTCAAAAGGCCCAAGAATAATGTGGACAAGATTTTTGCAATCAATCTCAAAAATATTGAAAAATATATTATCAATGGCCAATTGACCAAGACCCAATTGCGAGAAAAAAAGATTATCGGCAAATATGACAAAGTAAAAATATTGGGCGATGGCGAGATTTCTGTTAAAGTAGACGTGGCAGTAGATGGTGTAACGCAATCTGCCCGAGAAAAGATTGAAAAAGCCGGAGGAGTAGTAACAATAGTATAAGTCGTATAGGTCGTATATGACCTATACTCAATGGTATGGCCAATAAATTCTTACAATTTTGGAAGCTGAAAGATCTGCGCAAGAAGATTCTGTTGACAGTTCTCCTTTTGGTTTTGGTGAGACTTTTGGCGCACATTCCCGTCCCCGGAGTGGATGTTGAGGCTTTGCAAGCATTTTTCAAAAATAGTCGGCTTTTTGGCTTAATGGACGTTTTCGCTGGCGGGACGATGAGCCGATTTTCTATCGCTATGATGGGCGTTGGACCATATATTAACGCTTCCATTATCGCTCAGCTTCTAACCCATGTTATTCCCGCTTTGGAGAATCTGCAGAAGGAAGGTGGAGACGAGGGCAGGAAAAAGATTAGCCAATATACCCGATGGCTGACGGTGCCTTTGGCCATTCTCCAAGCTTACGGGATGACGATGTTGCTCAAATCGCAACAAGCGGGTGATTTCTTCAAAGACATTCAGCCCACTGATTTGGCGATGATGATGGTGGTTATCACGGCCGGAACGATACTGATGATGTGGCTGGGTGAATTGATTACCGAAAACGGTATCGGCAACGGCACCTCTCTGATTATCGCTCTGGGAATTGTGGCTGGGTTGCCGAGCATTATTCAAAATTTCCAAGCCGGTTACGAAGGAATAAATTCATGGATGAGTATCGGCGGTATTATTCTGCTTTCCATCGTCGTTATTACGGCTATCGTTTATACCAATGAGGGTAGTCGCCTTATCCCAGTTTCCTATGCTAGGAGAGTTCGGGGTATGCGACTCTATGGTGGGATGGACTCTCATTTACCGATTAAGATTAATGTGGCTGGTGTGATTCCGATCATTTTTGCGATGTCTTTTATGATTTTTCCCAGCATTCTTTCCCAGCTATTTTCCAATGCTAGAACGGAATGGATTGCCAATGTCGCCAAATGGATGGGGGAAGTTTTGTCTTTGAATCCGCCGACCGTTTGGTATATTGTCGCTTATTTTGTGCTGGTGATGCTTTTCACTTTCTTTTACACTTCGGTTATTTTTAATCCCAAGGAGATCTCGGAAAATATTCAAAAACAAGGCGGTTTCGTCCCGGGCATTCGTCCGGGTAGCCAAACGATGCAATATCTGGGCTTTATTATCAATCGCTTGACAGCATCGGGAGCCTTTTTCTTGGCTATTATCGCAGTTTTGCCAATGCTTTTTGGCCCCACAGAATCATTTGATACTTTGATCGGTGGCACGTCGGTTCTCATCATTGTTTCGGTAGTTTTGGAGACTGCCAGACAAATGAAAGCGCAGATTGTGATGAGGAGTTATGATGAATATTAAGTCGCAAATTTTCTCAAATTAACTCTCATTCTCACGAAAATATGAAAAAACCCTCGGCCTTGGCCGAGGGTTTTTGATGTAATGTGATAGTCGGAACCTAGTTCCGACATTCTTGTCTGTCGGATGGAGCATCCGACTAGCACAAAAGGGTTTTTGATGTGCTAGATTACGACCCTAACCTCACGACCGTGAGATTAGGGTCGTATAGAGGGAGAATTATTAGGATAGATTTGGATATTTCATTCGGATTGAGATTCGGATATAATACCCTCATGCCAAAAAACTACATTCTCTTTGGGTATCCGGGGGCGGGGAAGAGCACACAGGTGGATTTGCTCCGCGAAGCGGGGGTAGATTTTTCTTTGATTTCTATTGGGAAATTACTTCGCGAAATGGCCAAAAGAGACGACTCTCTGGGCCAGAAGATCGGCCAGACGATGGCTTCGGGCGAGCTATTGGACGAATTTTTAATTGAAGCCTTGGTCAAGGATATTTTACGCGATACCGACAAGACCAAAATGATTATTTTTGATGGTTATCCGCGGACTTTGGCGCAAATCAGAGGAATGGAACAATTTTGCCAAGAATACGGTCTAGACCAACCGACCTTGCTTTGTCTGAAGATTACTAAAGAAGAGGCGGTGAAGAGGCTTTCTGATAGAAGAGTTTGCAGTAAATGTCGGAATAATTATGGGTATTCCAGACTAATAGATAAGGTGAAATGCCCCAGCTGTGGCGGGGAATTGATTCAAAGAGAAGACGACAAGCCCTCGGCTATTGAGACGAGATTTGATCTTTTTGATTTACAATTCGGTGTCATCCGCCACCATTATGAGGCGCTCGGGAAATATGTGGAAATTGATGGTCTCGGTACCGAACAGGAAGTGCATGGGAGGATGATGGTAGCTATAAGCCATATATGACCTATAAGACTTATGAAGAAATTGCGATCTTGAAAGAAGGTGGTCATATTCTAGCCTCTGTTTTGGCTACTTTGAAAAATCTGGTGGAAGCGGAATACAGGAATAATATCACAGCGCTTGATATAGATATTCAGGCGGAGAAATTGCTCAAAGAAGCGGGCGCCGAACCCTCTTTCAAGGGTTTTCACGGCTATCCCGCTTCACTCTGCGTTTCCATCAACGATGAAGTGGTGCATGGGATTCCAACGAAAGACAAAATCTTTCGCGAAGGGGATTTAGTATCGCTGGATCTGGGTGTTTTTTACAAAGGGCTTTATAGCGACGCGGCTATTTCTTTCACTTTGGGCCAGGCAGATGAGGCGGTCAAAAAATTAGTGACGGAAACTAAAAATGCTCTGATGTTGGGGATTGCCGAGGTGAAGGTGGGCAATAAAATAGGAGATATCGGGTTTGCGATAGAAAACCATTTAGAAAAATTTGGTTATGGCATCGTCAGAAATTACACTGGTCACGGAGTAGGACACGGGGTGCACGAAGATCCGCAAGTGCCGAATTATGGGAAAAAGGGGACGGGAGAAGAGCTGAAAGCTGGCATGGTGCTCGCCATTGAGCCGATGGTGGTGATGGGGGGCGAAAAAGTTTCAGTTGACTCTGACGGCTGGACGGTACGCGCTACCGATGGTTCTTTCGTCGCTCACTGGGAGCATACGGTGGCGGTGACGGAAGAGGGCCCGGTGATTTTGACAGAGTAGGATAATGACAAACAAAAACAAAAATGGCATATATCTTTCTTGACGAAAGCGGACAATTTACAAGGACAAACCATGAAAAGTATTTTGTGGTCGCTTCATTTGTTGTCGGAGATTATAGAAGAACTGAAAAAAAATTTCGTAGTTGGCAAGATTCAAAGTTTCCGAGGAAAATGAGAGGTCAATCAGAGATAAAATTCTCTGATCCTAAAATAGACCCTTGCTTGAAGCTAAAAACATGGTTTAATGGTAAATTTTAGAGGCTAAAATCGATGTTTTGTGCGATAATGTAGCCAAGATTATTATATCATCTACATATACGAATAAGATTGTTTGTTTTCTTAGCTTAAACAAGGAACGAAGCTTTGATTTTGGCCTCTATTATTTGATATTAAGCCAAAAACATTAAAAATGATAGCTGACCTAGATGTTAGAATCAACTACGCATACCTTTTGAAGAGTAATATACCCAACGATTATTGGAGAAAAGATAAGCTGGAAAGTGGGCTTCTCTACACAAGCGTTATAGGGGATTTGCTAGAAATGTATCTGCCCATAAACGATAATAATCTCGTAGTCTTTTGTGATCAGAGACATCTAAAAAGGATAAAAAGGAAAGAGTTTAAGAAGATAATAAAAACAAGACTGTCTCCAAATGTCTCAACAAAAACGAACATACAGATAGAGATGCTTGACTCCACGACAAGTGCCAACATCCAGATAGCAGACTGGATTGTGGGAGCAATAGCGTGGTATTTAGAGGAGAAAGAATCTGGTGAGGATTTTTTTCAGGTTTTAAAAAATAATTTTCTATCGAAAAAAGGAAAAGAACTCTTTAGGAGTCATTGGGAAGAGAAGATAGAGAAACAAAAAAACCAATCATAAAGATTGATTTTCTTGTAGAAGTAGCGTCTCATGAAATGTTTTGTATCCGGCTTTAACGTCTCGGGTCCCCCGAGGGAACACCAGATCATCTCATGAGCTATTATTGCATACTCCTATTATTAGGGTAGCACACCTGTCAAGAGAAGTCAATAATTTTGCTATAATTGGCGAAAAAGGCGAGATAATATGGTTACACGCATTTTTGTGAAAAAAATATTTATCCACAAGATAATACAAGCAAGAAAAGATTGCCTTTCGACGATCATCCCCATGCGGGGTAATTCATCTCGGTAGTTAGCTTTATGTAAAGAGGGTGCTTGGCGCCTTCTTTCCTGAAAAACCAATGCTTCTTTCTGGTAGGATTTTGGCTGAATTTTCCCCTTGTTATACTCTGGAATATCTGATAAAATATCACCAGTATCATATTCACGGTACTCTATGTCCGATCAAAAACAGGAAGTCATCAAGGTGGACGGCGAAGTCACTGAAACTTTGCCGAATGCTTTTTTTCGTGTAAAACTAGACAA
This sequence comes from uncultured Candidatus Saccharibacteria bacterium, assembly GCA_964355795.1. Classification (GTDB taxonomy): domain Bacteria; phylum Patescibacteriota; class JACPGU01; order JACPGU01; family JACPGU01; genus CAYHEQ01. The sequence continues at coordinate 5,141 of CAYHEQ010000025.1, read as the reverse complement.
TGGCCATATTATTTTGGCCTATTTGTCGGGGAAGATGAAAATGTTCCACATCAAAATTCTGCCCGGCGATAGAGTTTCTGTAGAAATGACGCCTTATGATTTGACCAAAGGAAGAATCACTTATCGGCAAAAGGGCGGGTTTGGCCCAACGGAACAGACGGAAGGGTAAAGAAATAATAAAAAAGCAGAGGAGTTGTGCCCATCCTATGTTCTTACTCGCTCATCATTCTTCGCACAAGGCTACGAATGACAAGCAGAGTGTGAACTTCGGAGGGCAAAATTTACTCTTATTATATAATTAAAAGGTGGTAAATTTTGAAAGTCAGAGCCTCGGTAAAAAAAATTTGTATGAAATGCAAGGTCATTCGCAGGAAGGGCAAGGTTCGCGTTATTTGCTCCACTCCGAAGCATAAACAAAGACAGAGATAGGGGCGGTAATTAGCTCGCTTTGCTCGCGTAATAATGTAATTAATAGTAATTTATTGTTCGGACAATCAATTACTACCAATTACCCCATTACGACCAATTACTGAAGTTTATGCCTCGTATCGCAGGGGTGAATATCCCCGACAACAAAAGAATAGAAATCTCCCTGACTTATATCTTCGGCGTGGGGAGGAGCACTTCGCATAGGCTTTTGCAGGAGCTGGGTATTAATATGGATCAAAAGGCCAAGGATGTGGCAGAAAATGAGCTCAATATGTTGCGCGACAAGATTGAGAAGGGGATGCCCATTGAGGGCGATTTGCGTAGAACGGTCTCTCAAAACATCAAAAATCTGAAAGAAATGAATAGCTATCGCGGTCTCCGCCACAAAAATAATCTACCCGCGAGAGGCCAGAGGACGAAAACGAACGCTCGCACCAAGAGAGGCAAGAGAATGACCATGGGTAGTGGCAAGACGAAATTGCAAAAAACCTAATCGCTAATTTTCACGAATTAACTCTTATTCTCGCTAATCAATCAAATGCCAAAAGATAAGGAAGAAAAGATTGACGAAGTGGTAGAAAAAGCTCCGGTTCAAGCGGAAGGCGCTTCTGATGCGGTTGAATCCGAAGAAGAGAGCAAGAATCAGAAGGCCAAGAAGAAAAGGAAATTCAAAAAGCATATTCCTCTAGGGAATGCTTACGTGAAAGCTACCTTCAACAATACTTTGGTGACCATCACGGACACCATGGGCAATGTCATCGCTTCTGGCTCGGCTGGCACTATCGGCTATTCTGGAGCCAAGAAAAGCACGCCCTATGTGGGCGGACTGGTTTCGGGTTCAGTCGCCACCAAGGCAAAAAATTTCGGTCTGACGGATGTCAATGTTTTTGTCAAAGGCATTGGTTCTGGACGCGAAGCGGCGGTGAGAGCGCTGCAAGCCTCTGGTATTAATGTTTTGGCTATCAAAGACGTCACGCCTATGCCCCACGCCGGCTGTCGCAGGAAAAAAGTTAGAAGAGTATAGAAACAGGCGATCTGCTCGCTTTGCTCGCGTAATTATGTAATTAATGGTAATTTGTTGTTCGGACAATCAATTACTACCAATTACCCAATTACAACCAATTACTGAAGTTTATGGCTCGCACTATTGACGCGGTTTGCAGAAAATGCAGGAGAGAAGGCAAGAAGCTTTTTTTGAAGGGCGAGCGTTGTGTTGGGCCAAAATGTCCTTTTACTCGCCGGAGCTATCCGCCGGGTCAACACGGAGCGGGACGACGGACTAGGCTTTCAGAATACGGCGTGCAGATGCGCGAGAAACAGAAGGCGAAGGCTATCTATGGCGTTCTGGAGAGACAATTCTCTCGTTATTATGAGCAAATGACCAAAAGCAAGGGCAAGACCACGATGTTGGGCTTGATTGAGAGACGACTGGATAATGTGGCTTATCGCTTGGGTTTTGCACCTTCGCGGTCGGGAGCGCGTCAATTGATTTCTCACGGCCATGTCACCGTTAATGGCAAAAAGCTGGATATCCCTTCCTATCAAGTGAAAATAGGCGACAAGGTGGCTTTCAAGAAACAAGATAGCGATTCCGCTCGCGAAGCAGTCAAAAATCTTAAAAAGATTACCCCGGTTTCTTGGTTGAAATACAACACAGCGACCAATATCGCGGAAGTCACTTCTCTGCCAAGGACCGAAGACATCGGGCAAGAAGTGGAAGAGAGATTGATCGTGGAGTATTATTCTAGATAATTAGATTAGGATAATTAAGACTGTTAAGACGGTTAAGATTGTTAGGATGGTTGAGACTGTTGGGTAACAATTATCCTAATAATCTTAATTATCTCAATAATCCCAATAATCTTTCTATAAATCATCCTAACAATCTTACTATAACTAACCGAGGGAGGGAGGAACAACATATGGAATTAGAAGAAATCAATCTTCCAGAAATAAAAACTATCAAAGACGATGGCTCATTTGGTGTTTTTGCTATTGAGCCTCTCTATCCGGGTTACGGGATGACGGTGGGTAATTCTTTGCGTCGTGTGCTCTTGTCCTCTTTGACGGGAGCGGCGCCAGTGGCTTTGAAAATTGAGGGCGCTTCTCATGAATTCTCTACTTTGCCGAATGTGAAGGAAGATATTTTGAATATCGTGCTTAATATGAAAATGTTGCGGGTGAAGATCAAATCAGGCGACCGCCACCGTTTGAAGCTAGAAGTCAAAGGCGCCAAAAAAGTGACCGCCAAAGATATTAAATCGGATAGTGACGTGGAAGTATCCAATCCAGAACTTCATCTTTTCACCACTACCTCCGACAAGGCTCATATTGAAATGGAGATAGAAGTAGAAAAAGGTCGTGGCTATGTCTCGGCCGAAGAACGGAAGGAGAAGAGGCCAATCGGCGAAATCGCTATGGACGCTCTTTACACGCCGGTCGTCAAAGTTTCTTACAATGTGGAGAATACTCGCGTGGGACAGGCAACCAACTTTGACAAAATCAATCTGGAAGTCGCCACTGACGGCACTATTTCGCCCCTCGTGGCGATCAAGGATGCTTCGGCTATTCTCGTGGAGCAATTCAGCCTTTTGGCTGGACTTCGTGAACCAACCAAGGCCAAGGAAAGAAAGTCGGCTACCGCTCGTCGCGATGAGAAAAATGATGATTTGAGCGTGGAAGAAGTAGATTTCTCTACTAGAACCATTAACGCTTTGCTCAAAAATGGCATCAAGACTATGGGTCAACTGGCCAAATTAAATACGGAAGAAATCGGCAGTTTGCGCGGAATGGGCACCAAGGCGCAAGAAGAGATTGTGGAAAAATTAACAGAATTGGGATTGAAATAGGTCATATACGACCTATGTGACCAATAAGACTTATGAGGCATTTACACAAAGGCAGACAATTGGGCAGGAAGATCGGTCATCGCAAGAGCTTGCTGAAAAATCTGGCCAAGTCTTTGATTATCTACGAAAAGATCAAAACGACCGAAGCCAAGGCCAAGGAATTGCGCCCCTTTGTGGAGAAGATTATTACCAAAGGAAAAAAAGGTGATTTGAGCGCTCGGCGCGCCATCATTTCCGCTATCGGCGACCAAAAATTGGCCGAAAAAGTCATCACGGAGCTGGGCAAGAGATACAAGGAGAGAAAGGGTGGCTACACGAGGATAACCAAGCTTGGTTTTCGGGTAGGGGATGCGGCGAAAATAGCGGTGATAGAGCTAGTTTAACGCTAATTTTCGCGAATTAACTCGAATTCTCTCTAATTAAACACCATGAAGAAATTCATTAGAAAACCAAAAAAAGGTGATAAGCCAGAGTCTGACAGAAAGACTTATATTATCGATGCCGAGGGTCAAGTTTTGGGTAAGATTGCCACTTGCGCTGTTGGTCTCATTCGGGGTAAAGGAAGGCCTGATTTTGCCCCTCATATGGAGCAGGGAGACAATGTTGTTGTCGTCAACGCTTCCGGTTTGGTTTTGACTGGCAACAAGGCGGCGCAAAAAGTTTATCGGCACCACACTCTTTATCCGGGCGGGCTAAAAACCGAAAAATTCGCCGATATTATGAAGAAAAATCCCGGTAATATCATTTGGCGCGCGGTTTATGGGATGTTGCCCAAGAACAAATTACGCGCTAGATTCATCAAGAGGCTCACCACCGTTAACGACGGGAGTTATGAGGGAGAAGGGGAGAAGGTAGAAATAGCAAAATAGTTTCTAGTCGATAGTTTTTAGTGGCTAGTGGAATAAAAATTCTATTCTACTTAAACTGACAACTATAAACTATAAACTATAAACTAATTAAAATGGCCAAGCCCTTGAAAGAAAAATTGGAAGCAGTCAAACTAGAAGCGATGTCTGGTCGTTATTATTATGGTTTGGGACGGCGCAAGACGGCGGTGGCGAAGGTGAGGCTTTACGCGGGTAAGGGCGCCGTTGTGGTCAATGGCAAGGACGAAAAAGACTATTTTGGCGGTCTCGGCCGGGCGATTACTAGAGTGAGCGCTCCTTTGGTTGAGACTGGTAACAAAGTCAAATTTGACATTTCCGCTCGAGTGTCTGGTGGGGGAGTTGTGGCTCACGCGGACGCTATTATGTTGGGTGTGGCTCGCGCTCTCTTGGCGCATGATATTGAACTGAAATCAACCCTCCGAAAATTGGGGTTCCTGACCCGCGATCCTCGCTCTAAAGAGAGGAAAAAGCCTGGTTTGCGTCGCGCCCGCAAAGCGCCCCAATTCTCAAAACGTTAATAGGTTCTATAGGACTCATACGACCTATATGAGAATCTCCAAAGTCAACGAACTCATTACCCAAGAACTTGGCAAAATCATCCAAGAAAATATTGAATTTGAACCGGGGGTGATGGTGACCGTCCTGCGGGCTGATACCTCGGAAACTCTGGAAAATACGACGGTCTATGTCAGTATTTTTCCAGAAAAATACAGGGGTTCAGCCATGGAGACCCTGAAAAGCAGAATAGGGGAGATCCAGAAAGCCCTGAATCGCCAGTTGAGCCTCCGCTTCGTGCCGAAAATCCTTTTCAAAATAGACGATAGTATGGAATACGTTATGGAGATGGATAAGGTTTTTGAAGAGGTTAAATAGACAGACATCTGATGTCGGGGAATTCCCCGACATCAGATGTCTGTAAATTGGGGTATCCATAACCTGTTGGTACAGAAAGGAGTATCATGGGGTATATGTACCA
>CAYHEQ010000024.1:0-13204 GCA_964355795.1 uncultured Candidatus Saccharibacteria bacterium | reverse complement strand
CCGACTCTTACGAGTCGGGTTTTATAGAAGGGGCGCCTTTCAGGCTTCTTCTGGGCTACTCATATTTCCGTGTATATTCTTTCGGCCATGTCACTAAGCTCGTCAGAAGCAGTCTACTCGGTCGCGTTTTCCAATTGGCCCTATACTATCATGGCTAGTCTGGCGATTTCCTTTACTCTCACGGCGGATCGCCTAGCGTTATATTCCGTTGCATAGCCTTCGCTACTTGCGACGATTTCTCCATTGGCAGCCTTCAACCTCCAACGATAGTCTCCTCGTGCGTCCTTGAATATTTCGAATTTTGGCATACACTCCTCCTTTCTAGTTTACTTGTATTATCGACCTGTTATCTATTGGCCTAAGTCTAGCGCAACAGAGGAGGGCTGTCAAGGGTGTGTGATTTGTGTGAAAAGTGTTGAAAAGTCTAGAAAACTCTGATAAATTATACATAACATCAATAGCTTATCCACATCTATGCACAAAACACAGGAGAAGCTCCTACAATTAGCAGAGAAAAAGAACCTCGCAAAATACTCTCTTCGCAAACTTGCGGAGATGATAGGCGAGAGCGTGAAAAATCCACAAAAAATCAAGCATCATATGATGCAACTATTTGACAAGGGGTTATTAATGCAGAGCATTGATGGGACGAAGATTGAGAAGGTCGTGAGGCATATTGATAAGAAAACAAAGCTAGTCTCCCTGCCTATTTATGGGTCTGCCAATTGCGGACGGGCTTTGAGTATTGCCGGAGATCGAGTCGAGGGTTACTTGCAGGTTTCCGAAGGCATACTTGGCGCGAAGAAGTTGAAAAGATTGAAAGATCTTTTTGTTTTGAAAGCGGTGGGGAATTCTATGAACAAAGCGGGGATAGATGACGGTGATTATTTGATTATCGACAAGGATGTTTCGGGTATTCAAAATGGCGATATTGTTTTATCTATAATTGGCGAGGTTGCAAATATAAAGAAATTTCATAAAGACACTAAAAATAAACGGATAGTATTGTTCTCCGAATCATACCATGATTATCCGCCGATCTGTATCGAGAATATTGGAGATTATATTTTGAGTGGCAGGGTGGTGGATACTATAAGCGTCCCTAACGAAATGAGCGCTTGGCAGGACATTGCAGGACGCGACATATCAAAGCATTTGGAGCCAACGACGAAAGAGGAGCACGATTATTATATGAGCCTAAAGGAGGAATAAATGTTACAAGGCGACATCTATTATGTTGAGTTTGATAAGGGCATAGGGCACGAATATATAGGCAAAAGGCCATCTTTGGTCATCCAGTCAGACGAGAATCTGGGCAAAACTGATGTCGTAACGGTTATCGCTATGACATCCAATGTCGAGAATTGTTATTTTAACGACGTACTTTTGGTTAGAAATGAAACCAATAGATTAAATTCGGATTCGGTTGTAAAAATGAATCATATATATTCCATAGATAGGTCGCGGTTCATAAACAAGATAGACGCCGTCGACAAGGAAATCCTGACAAAAATAAAAAATGCTCTCAAGAAGCACTGTAGTCTGTAGGGCTAGTCTGCCAAGAAAGCAGATGAAATAAAGCAGCACCCTAAGTGGTGCTACTTTATTTCATTGTATTCAGAAGTGATATGCCTGTCATTTCTTCTGGTCTTTTGATATTCAGGATATCCAGGATAGTCGGGGCGACATCGGCTAGTGTGCCGGGCGGTTCAAAAAGCAGGTCGCGAAAAGTCGGCGTCGGTTTCTTGCGCGCCAATTCTCTAATTACCAAAATCAAAGGCACGGGATAGATGTTGTGTTCGGTGTCTACTCCTCCGGCCTCAAAATTGATCATTTCTTCGGCGTTGCCGTGATCGGAGGTAATAAATACCGCGCCGTCCAGCTCCAAAATCTTTTTCACAATCTTACCGATACAGGCATCCATGATACTGATCCCTTTGAGAGTGGCTTTGAAGTCGCCAGTATGAGCGACCATATCAGGATTGGCAAAATTCATCACATAAAAATCTTGCTCTTTTTTTTCTAGCTCCTTTAGCACTGCTTCGCAAATCTCTGGCGCGCTCATCTGGGGCGCTTTGTCAAAATTACTAACTTTGAGAGAGGGGACAATCGTTCGGGACTCGCCGGGAAAAGGCCGCTCCTGACCGCCGTTGAAAAAATAAGTGACGTGAGGATATTTCTGCGTTTCAGCGATGTGGAATTGTTTTAACTTGTGTTTGGAGAGGATAGCGGCGAGAGGATTTTTAATATTTTCTTCGGGGAAGATAACGGGAAGTTTCAGAGTGGGGTCATACTCGGTCATGGAGCAAATAAAAAATTTCTTCAAGTTTTTTACTTTGAATCCTTGAAAGCGATTATTGACAAAAGCGGAGACTATTTGACGCATCCTGTCGGGACGGAAGTTGAGACACATCAGCGCGTCGCCATCCGATATCTGCCCGACGGGCTTGCCCTTCTTGTCCACGATAGTGACTGGTTCAATGAATTCATCGGTTTGGCTTTTGGCGTAAGCTGAAGCGATAATCTCTCTGGCGCTTTCTTTTTTTGCCGTTGATGTCCCGAGCATAGCCTTGTAGGCCTTGGCGGTTCTCTCCCATGCTTTGTCTCGATCCATGGCGAAGTAGCGGCCACTGACGCTAGCGATAACGATATCGCCTCCTAGCGCTTTCATCTTTTCTTCAATGTCTTTCAGGAAAGATTCGGCCGAGGCGGGTTGGGAGTCGCGGCCATCAGTGATTAAATGTAGGGAAATTTTTTTCACATTTTTTTCCTTCGCCCAATCAAGAGCGAGGAGTAAATGTTCAATGTGAGCGTGAACTCCGCCAGCGCTAACGAGACACATCATCTGCAGAGAGCCACCGGTTTTTTTCAAATGATGGAGCATCTCGTCGGTGGCTGGGTTTTTATTGAAGCCACCTTTTTCAATGGCGCGAGAAACGCGGAGCAATGGTTGATAAACTATTCTACCGGCGCCAAGATTCAAATGTCCCACTTCGCTATTGCCAAATTCGCCATACGGCAAACCTACTTCGTTGCCGGAAGAGTGCAGAAGAGTCTTCACATAATGAGTTTCTAGAAAATCAAGATTGGGAGTATGCGCGTGAGTGACGGCATTGCCCTCAACGATAGGGGAAATGCCGTAGCCATCCATAACAATCAGCGCGACGGGGCGAGGGACACGATGGATGAGATCTCTATTGAATTGATTTTTTTTCAAAAAAGGAAAAATACCCATTTGTTTTTGTGTTTTTATATTGAGATACGAATTAGCAAAGTCTCATATCATACTGCGAGTTCAATGCCGCTGGTCGGAATCGAACCGACAAGGGTCGCCCCACACGATTTTGAGTCGTGCGCGTATACCAGTTCCGCCACAGCGGCAAGAGATTCCAATAAGGATTATACTACGAACCAGACAAAAATCAAATAGATTCTAGTATGTTTTGGGTGTATAATAGGGAATGTATTACTATAGATAGGGTTTTATGAAAAGAGGCTTCACTTGTGGCGCTTTTGATTTATGTCACGCGGGCCATATGTTGATGTTCAAAGAAGCAAAAGAGCATTGCGATTATTTGATAGTGGGCTTGCAAGATGATCCTTCGGTGGAGGACGCCAATTATAGAGGCAAGAAAAAGAACAAACCGATTATGTCGTTGGAAGAAAGACGAATCATCTTGGAGGGCATTCGTTATGTAGATGAAATAATAGTTTATCACAATGAAGTTGAGCTTTACGAATTGCTAAAAAAGATTAAGCCCGATATCCGCATCATTGGCGAGGATTGGCGAGGGAAGCAATTTACGGGGCATGATTTACCGATGGAGATATATTTTAATTCCAGAAACCATAATTTTTCCACCACAGAATTGCGGAAAAGGATAGCGGAAGCGGAAAAAACAATCCACGAAGATTAAATTTTCAACATTATAACATTCTCACATTCTCAAGAATGTGAGAATGTTATAATAGTAGATTGTAGAGAAATTGGTTTTGCGACTTCCAATTTTTAGCTATTTTGATAGAATAGACTTCATGGACGAACAGCAAAGTTATAACAAGAAAAAAATAATCCCCCAATGGTTCCGGCGCGAGCTAGCAGTCTTTGGGGGGATGATAGTAGAGAGCTCAAAATTCATCTTTGTGTCTTTTTTGGTTTTCGGCACTATTTATGGCATTATCAATGGTCCGGCCGTTTTCAACAATATCAAATGGTGGTGGTACTCTAATTATGTAGAAGACCATTCGGGGAGATGGTGGGGACTGAAGCTTCCCGAAACTGCCGACTCTGCCACTCCAGACAATATGATTTTCATTCCCAAGATTGGTGTGCAGGCTCCTGTCGTCTACGCGCAAAGTAATGCTCCGGCAGAGATCAACAAACTTCTTTTGAGTGGCGTAGTGCATTATCCCGGCACGGCGATGCCCGGGCAGAAAGGCAATGTTTTCATCACCGGTCACTCTTCTTATTACTGGTGGAGCAAAGGGCTTTACAATACAGTTTTTAGCATCTTGGACAAAGTAGTGGTTGGCGATGTTGTCTATATCAATTACGGAGGGACTCGCTATACTTACAAAATTTCTAATGTGAAAGTGGTTTCTCCTAACAATCTTTCTGTCTTGGCGCAAGGAGAGGGGAATATTCTGACCTTGATGACCTGCACGCCAGTAGGAACGAATTACAAAAGACTGATTGTCACAGCCGATCAGATTTATCCAGCTGTCCAGCAAAAGAAGGAGAATAAATCTCTCTTCAACCTTCCTGGCATTTTCGATAAATAAAAAACTTAGATCTCCACCGCTATTAGCTTGATTTTGTCACCATGTGATTCTAGGATTAGAATCTCTTTTTTGTTAACGAGATAGGCTTTGGCGAGGTTGGCTTTTTTAGTAATGACGGTATTGCGTGAGCCATCGCTTTTGATGATGCTGACAGAATCGCTATCGGCATAAAATAGATAATCGCTATCGGGATAATTATCTAGATTAGAAACGTTGGAGCTGAAACGAGTGATGAAGATGGCGCCATTTTTTGTACCGTCTTTGTCTTCTTCTTTTGTCTTGTCCCAGCGCCACATTTCAAAATCTTTCATATAATAAAAAGTGTCAGCCATAAAGACATTGCCGATTTTTTTATCCAATAATTCAGGTGGCTGGCCCTCTGATAGTAGATAGAGGTTCCCCCCGTTTCTCATATAATAATTACTGCCACTAGCAGGATAGACAGCCATATCTATCTCTTTGTCCACCTTGTCTACCAAAACAGACTTGGCTTGCGTAGTGATGTCAAAACGGATTACTTGCCTGTCTTTATCGCGGTAATAATAAATATAGTTTTCGTAAGCGTTGACGAAACTAATTTTGGTGTCTAAGGAAGTAGTTTGTTTCCTAGCTATATTAATTAAATATAATTGATCGCGGGCGGTACAAAAAAATTCGTTAGCCGTGATAGGGGAGAAGACGAAATTTTCACAAAAAGGCGTGTAAGATAATTTCTGATTTAAGAAATAAGAATTTTTTTCTACCACCGTGTCCCAGATGTAGGCAATGTTGGGAGTTACGTTGTTGTCCGAAAAGGTGATGGCTACTTTTTCGCTTTTCTTGTCCCAAAAGAAATTTTGCGCTTGGCCATGAAAAAATTTAGACGCTTCGGGCGCTAACTTTTTCTTATTGCCGATGTCATAAAGGATAATGTTTTTGCCGTCTTCGGAATAAATAATCTTTTTATAATCGGGGGAGACGGCATATTTTTTGGCGTTAGTCTCTAGCATGATTTCTTCTGTAGGAGTTTGCGGTATCAGTATCACAGATCTGACAATAGTCACTAGCTCGGGCTCTATTTTCACCCTTTCTTCATAAGGGAGACGGCCGTCTTTACTAATCAAAAGATCGTATTCTCCGGGTGCTAGGGTAAATCGATAAGGGCTAGTAAAGGGGTCGGGAATGATTTTCTTGGGAGGAGTAACTTCTTTTTTGTCTATAAAAAATCTCACATTTTCCTCTGACAATCTTTCTATCGCCAGGATGCCTGTTTTCCTAATCTGCTTGGTCTTCCAATTGAAGGTATATCCAGAGGCATAAAAAATAATAGCAATTGACGCTATCAGGAAGACGGCCACGGAAACGATATAGACGAAGATTTTCAAAATCTTTCTCGTCCAAAAAGAAAGCTTCTTCATATAGGATTACTATAGCAGTTTTTGGGATTTTGGGCAAATGTGGTAGAATGGAGGGATACAGGATTTATGATTTAGGATTTATGATTCAGGAACAAGCTCTTGAATCTTAAATCTTGAATCTTAAATCTATTCGAATGGCTAAATACATCATCCGTGGTGGGAAAAAATTGCAGGGTAGGATGAGGACGGCGGGTTCAAAAAATTCCGCTCTTGTCTTGATGGGGGCGTCATTGCTCACTGATGAACAGGTGATTCTACGGCGAGTGCCGGATTTGGCTGATATTAGAGTGATGAGGCAACTTTTGGAAAATATTGGGAAAAAGATTGATTTCCAAGATGGCGTGATGACGATAACGCAAACTGACAAAGTGAATACAGAAGCGCCTTACGAGCTAGTCAAACAAATGCGCGCTTCTATCATCGTTCTTGGCCCACTTTTGAGCAGATACGGCAAATGTCGCGTGTCACTGCCGGGGGGTTGCGCTTTTGGCCCGAGGCCAGTAGATTTGCACATCAAGGGAATGGAAAATCTGGGAGCCAAGATTTCTTTGGATCACGGTTATATCGTGGCCGAAGCGCGAAAATTAAAGGGCGCCCCAATGATTCTGGCGGGAGAGTTTGGCTCATCAGTTCTCGGCACTGACAATGTGATGATGGCGGGAACGTTAGCGGAAGGAGAGACGGTGATAGAAAGCGCGGCGTTGGAGCCAGAATGCGCGGATTTGGCAAAAATGTTAGTGGCGATGGGAGCGGAGATTGAAGGTATCGGTACTGCCGTCTTAAAGATTAGGGGCGTAGAGAAATTACATGGGACCGACTTTACTATCATGCCCGACAGAATAGAAACGGCCACCTTTTTGATTGCCGGCGCGATTACTCGCGGAGAAATAACTGTTACGGATTGTCAGCCCGCTCATTTGACGCTTCCCTTGAATATTTTGAAAAAATCTGGATTCAATATTGCGGTGGGAAAAGACAATATAAAAGTCAGCGCGGGAGAGAAGCTGAAGCCTTTTTCTATCAAAACAGCGCCCTATCCCGGATTCCCGACTGATTTGCAGGCTGTTTTCACCGTCTTGGCTTGTGTCATTAACGGCGCAAGCTCTATTTCGGAGAGCATCTATCTGGACCGCTTCTCTCATGTCTTGGAGCTAGCGAGAATGGGGGCAGAGATTGAGACGAAAGTCGCAACAATTTCGATTAATGGCGGCAAAGAACTTTCCGGCGCGCCCATCCAAGCTTCGGATTTGCGTTGTGGGGCGGCCTTGGTCTTGGCGGGGCTAGTGGCCAACAATACCACGGAAGTTAGTAGGATTTATCATATAGATAGGGGATACGAATTGTTCGAGGAGAAACTTCGTCAATTGGGGGCGGATATAGGGAGGGAAGAAGAATAGTGGGGAAGATTGAAGATTGAAGATTGAAGATTGAAGATTTAGGAAGAAATACCGTTCTTGAATCTTAAATCTTGAATCTTAAATCATAAAAGAAATGCTCATCGGTATTGATGCGTCAAAAATATCATCAAAGGGCAGGACGGGGGTGGAGGAATATGTCACTCAAGTCTTTCGATACTTAAAAAAAACAGATAGGGGCAATCAATATATTCTTTATACGCCCAATAGTCATGGCGCGGACTTTGATAAAATGCCGAGCAATTTTACTTTGCGCGAATTGCATTTTCCGCTCATGTGGACGCAAGTTCGTTTGGCGTGGGAATTACTTTTTGAAAAACCAGATGTTTTCTTTGAGCCATCTTACGCTACGCCCTTGCTCACCAATCTAATCAATCGTGTCCCGACAGTGGTTACCATCCACGATGTGGCGTATAAATATTTTCCCGAAGCCTACCCTCTGTGGCAGAGAGCCTTGCTTGATTTCACTACTCGTATGACTGTCATGCGCGCCAAAAAAATTATTACCATTTCTGAAACGACTAAAAAAGATTTAGTCAAATTTTACAAAGCCGATCCGAAAAAGATTTTTGTTACGCGCCTGGGGTTTGACAATGATTTTCTCCGTTTTCGTAATTTTGAAAAAGATACTTGGGAGAGTATGAAAGACAAATTTGAGATAGAAGGGAAGTATCTTCTATATATAGGGAGGCTGGAGACCAAAAAAAATATTCAAAATTTAGTAAAAGCTTTTTACCGTCTGCTTCATGATGGAGAAAATCTGCAATTGGTTCTCGCGGGCAAAAGGGGAATGGGCTTTGACAAAATAGAGGAATTGATAACTAAATATAATTTGCGAGACAGAATAAAAATCATCGGGTATGTCACCGATGAAGAAAAAAAATATTTGTTGCGTCACGCTTCGGCTTTTACCTTCGTCTCGCTTTATGAAGGGTTCGGTCTTCCGATACTAGAAGCTTTCGCCAGTGGCGCGCCAGTAGTGGCCTCGGATATCCCAGTCTTTCGCGAAATTTATACAGGCGGAGCGCAATTTGTAGACGGGAATGACCCAGCCGATATCGCCAAGGGAATCCAAAATGTTTTGAAAAGCGAAAAGAAACAAGAGAATCTCAGGGCTAAAGGGAAAGAGATTTTGCAGAATTTTTCTTGGGAAAAATGCGGGGAGGAAACGCTAAAGATTCTAACAAGTTAGGATCTAGATTAAGAAAGATGATAAGAACATTTGGTCCTCATTGTTCTTCTATTTCTTTGTTCTTTCGTCTCTTTGCTTTTAATTTGTTCATGGCAAAAGAGATTATCCCCGGTAGAAGAGAGATGCCGACTATGGCTCCAACTAGAGGCAAAATGTATTTGTCTATATTCGGAACGGTATTCCCCAGATAGTAGCCAAGTATAGTGAGCGAGGTTGACCAGACAGCTCCGGCGATGATGTCAAAGAAAAGAAATGATCCATAAGGCATTTTGCCGGTGCCGGCCATAGCGGGAGCAAAGGCGCGGATAGCGGGGATGAATTTGGCGACGATAATAGTTAGCCCGCCATATTTTTTGAAAAATTCTTTTGTCTTGTCCAGATTGTCTTTGTGAAAAATCTTATGGTTTTCACTTTGAAAGACTTTGTGTCCCGCTTTGTGGCCGAGATAGTAGCCGAGATTATCCCCCAAAACAGAAGCCAAGAAGATTAAGGGCACGACGAACTCAATGCGAAAAAATCCTTGCGAGGCCAAAAAACCAGCTGTAAAAAGCAGACTGTCGCCGGGCAGAAAAAACCCCACCAAAAGTCCCGACTCGGCAAAGACGATGCCGAAGACTCCGAGCAGACCGATAGCTTCAATTAATTGTTCAAGATTCATGAGGAGGGGGGGGTTGGGATTCAGGATTTAAGATTTAAGATTCAGGAATAAATACTAATTCTTGAATCTTATTTTTTGAATCTATTCTTAAGATAATGAAATATCTGTGGGATGATGGAGGCCAACACGATAGCGAAGATGATGTAAATGAAGTAGCGGTAAATATGAGGAAACCGACTGCCGAGATAAAAGCCAATGAGTGCCAAAGAAGTTACCCAAAAGGCGATGCCGGGAATGTCATAAGCCAAAAAAGTGCGGAATTTAATTTTCAACGCGCCGGACATGAAAGGCATGAAAGTGCCCATAGTGGGGATGAAGCGAGAAAGGGCGATAGTCTTCGTCCCATTTTTTTCCAAAAATTTTCTGGTTCGCCTAATCATTTTCGCGTGATGCGAATCGTTAGTGAATCTATTCAGCACTTTTTCTCCGAATTTTCGACCGAAGAAATAGCCGATAGAATCGCCTGTTACAGAGCCGGCAATCAGTATCCCAATAACAATAGAAAGGTGGGGAAATGTTCCTTGTGAAGCCAAAAGTCCGGCCACAAAATTGATAGCGTCTCCGGGGATGAAAAGTCCCAGCATCAGCGATGACCCGCTGGCCATCAAGACGAAAATGCCCAAAAGACCACCTGTTGCTATCAGGGTATTGATATCAAACATTTTTTTATATTTGTTTTTCTAAAACTGCACTTTCACTGCTTCCTTTTCGGACGCTACGGCCTCAAAGAGAGCCTTGTCGGTCTTGAATCCCAACATCTCGGCAAAAAGAGTATTGGGGAAGACATGGATTTTGATATTGAAGTCGCGAACATTGGCATTGTAAAAGCGACGAGAAGCTTCAATTTTATTCTCGGTTTCAGCCATTTCTTGTTGCAGGGACAAGAAATTTTGATTGGCCTTCAGATCTGGATAGCTCTCGGCGACGGCGAACAAAGACTTCAGGGTATCGGTTAGCATATTTTCGGCCTTGGCCTTAGCTTCGGGAGAGCCGGCGTTCATGGCTTCCGAACGAGCCTTGGTCACACTGTCTAGGGTGCCAGATTCGTGCTTGACATAACCTTTGACGGCTTCAACGAGATTGGGGATGAGATCGTAACGCCTCTTGGTCTGAACATCAATATCGCTCCACGCTTCATTGCACCTGATATTTAAATTGACCAGGCCATTGTAGATAGCGATAATCCAAATGAAGATGACGCCCAAAATCACGAGCAAAACAATAATAGGGGTACTCATATTTTCTCCTTTCGCACACCTTAATTTTAATATAAATAATCTTGTGCGACCCGCCGAAGTGCAATCTATTTAGCGAAGAGGAATAATCGCCCCCGCCTGCAATGCTTTGCATAGCAATGCGGGCAGGTATTTCGCTAAGAGATTAAACGCAGGTGGGTAGAATTCAACGCGAATTAACACGAATTTTGCGCAAATTCACGCGAATTAATAATTCTAAAATGAAATTATGCTCGTCCGTATATCCGTATATTGTCCGTAAGTGTGTAGTGTAAATACATTATAGAGTATTTTGCAAGATATGTTAAGATGATAATAATTAGGGGGTTAGGGTGTAGATTATAGGTGGTGGGCTATAGGTAAATTAAATTATGAAGAAAATTTTTTCCTTCGTTTTTCTGACGCTTTTTCTCATCTTGCCAGCGACCTTTTTGTTGCCGTCAGATGTCTTGGGGTGGAGCCCACCCGATCCTGATTATGCCGCTGATTATATCAAGGAGTTCAAAAGTACTATCGTCATCAACAAAGACTCATCTCTTGATATAACGGAAAAGATCTTGTGGGACTTTGGCAATCTGGAAAAGCACGGCATCTTTCGTATCCTGCCTACTTTTTATGAAGCCAAGGAGGGTAGGGTGATAACTCCGGTGAAACTCGCTTCCATCACTGATTTCTCCGGCCGGCCATTGAATTATCGAGAGACGAAAGAAAGGTTTGACGGAACGGTGACTTGGAAAATAGGCGACGCGGACATTACTGTCTCCGGCGAGCAAGGATATCTGATCAAATACAAAGTTTCGGGCGCTATTCGTACGAGCAATCAGGACTTTGACGAATTTTACTGGAATCTGAACGGTAATTTCTGGGAAGTTCTGACGGCTAAGGGAGGATTTACCGCCGACATCGTCTTCCCCCGGGGAGTAGGAAAAAATAATGTTTTGGAGATCAACAGATACGGAGGCTTCTTCGGAGAGAGCAAGCTTGCCAGCGACACTGATTATTCTTGGGCAGACGAGAGAACTCTACATATCGTGTCTCGCGAAAAGCTACGCTCGAAAGAGGGGGTTACCACCTCCGTCACCTTCCCCAAGGGCTTCGTCCAGCCCTACAAAGTTAGCTTCCTTACTTACTTGTGGCTACTTTTTGGCTGGGGGATCTTGCTTTTGGTTATGCCCTTTGTGGTCTTGGTCTATTGTTTTAAAATCTGGTTGAAATATGGTCGAGACATCGCTCTCCACAAAACTATCGCTCCGGAATTTGCCATCCCCGGAGGGCTCAATCCGATGCAAATGGGCTCTTTCTTGAAAAATGGCAAGCTCAAATCACAACATATTTCATCAGGGATAATCAATCTGGCGGTCAAAGGACACCTCACGATGGAGAAGACTCCCAAAAAAGGATTGCTAACTCCGGCCGATACGAAGCTGACTCTTCTCCCCAAGACGCAAGAGGCTTTGACGAAAGACGAGAAGATGCTTCTGGATGGCATCTTTGGGGGAGAGAAGGAGGTTCTCATGACCTCCTTGATCAACAAATTTTACAAGCATATTCCGCCGATGACGGAAGAAATCAAAAAGGGTCTAGAGCAGAAAAAACTTTTTGATGAAAAAGGATTCGGCTACCAACATTCGTTGGGATGTCTCGCCTCTATCTTTGCCTCCATTAGCTTTCTTACTTTCGTTAACGCTGAAGCCCAACTTACTCTCTGGATCTTTTTCTCGCTAATCGCTACCGCTGGCATCCTTGGTCTTTTCGCTTTCTTGATGCCCAAGAGGACACTGGAAGGAGCGGAGCTTTTGAGGCAAATCAAGGGATTTCAGCTCTATATGAAAACGGCTGAAAAATATCGGCAACAATTCAACGAGAAAGAAAATATTTTCGAAAGATTCTTGCCCTACGCTATGCTTTTTGGCCTCACCGGGCTCTGGGTTGCCAAGATGAAAATGATTTATGGCGAGCAATATTTTGCTACTTATCACCCCATCTGGTATGTGGGGTCTTTTGGCAACGGGAATTTTGATGTAGAAAGTTTCGCCTCGCAGATCTCGTCTCTTTCAAGCTCGATGGCGAGTACGATGGCCTCTAGTCCTTCCTCGTCTGGTTCCGGCGGGGGAGGATTTTCCGGCGGTGGAGGCGGCGGTGGCGGAGGGGGGAGTTGGTGATTTGTAGAGACACGGCATGCCGTGTCTGGGACGTTTTTTTAAGACACGGCATACCGTGTCTCTACAATAAGGGCTCGCAACAAGCTTAGCTCCTTCTACTTCTTGACAAAAATAGCTAAAATAAGACTAATTTACATACTGCAACATTTTTTTCGGGAAATTACAATATTGAAAGAATGATTTAGTAGTGGTATATTTCACAATAGTTGTCAAGAATTGTTCATTGACAATTGGCTTCAATAGTTAGTTTTTGGGAATTGAATAAGGGTCTCAAGTCAAAAGCGAGATTGAGATTTTTGTTTAATGAGTGGCAGGTACCCCATATACTAGACACATAAGTTCAGTTCAGTAAAGAGCGGGCTG
>CAYHEQ010000023.1:0-13234 GCA_964355795.1 uncultured Candidatus Saccharibacteria bacterium | reverse complement strand
CTCCAAAAGGTCGCCTCGCTGGAGAAACTGGAGGCAAGGTGGCGGAGGTGTCCGGGAGGGTTGGGGCCAATCATCGAGGAGAGGTACCGGGAATTGCTACCCGCCTATCTCCAAAAGGTCGCCTCGCTGGAGAAACTGGAGGCAAGGTGGCGGAGGTGTCCGGAAGGGTTGAGGCCAATCATCAAGGAGGTTGCTTCAGTAATGTTAAGCCGAGAATAACAATCATTGACTTGTCGGCTCATGAAAAAACTCTATGCAAAAAGAGCGCAAAGCGCTCTCTTTTTTTGTCTGCTGGCTTATTTAGCCTATCAATCGAATTCTGCAATTTGCAATCGCAAAGAGTTAATACTCTTTGCGACCCTCCATCGCCTTCTTCAGAGTCATCTCATCGGCGTATTCGATGTCGCCACCGAAAGGAATACCGCGCGCGATGCGCGTGATCATAATACCCAGAGGCTCTACCAAACGATGAATGTAAAGCGCTGTCGCTTCCCCTTCGGTCGTGGGATTGGTGGCCAAGATTATTTCTTTCACCCCTGATTTTTTGTGCAGTCTATCCAGTAATTCTTTGATATTAAGGTCATCAGGCCCGATGCCATCCACGGGAGACAAAGAACCTTGCAGGACATGATAAAGCCCTTGGTAATAGCCTGATTTTTCTAAAGCCATTATATCAAGCGGTTCCTCCACCACGCAAATAATACTTTTATCGCGAGAAGAATCGGCGCAGATTTTGCACTTGCCATTGTCGGAAATATTTTGACAATCTGGACAAAAATTGATTTTTTCTTTCAGTTCCAAGATCGCCTGCCCGATATGTTCGGAGGTTATTTTGTCCTGACGCAGTAAATAAAAAACCAACCGCTGGGCGGTCTTGTTGCCAATCCCCGGCAAACGGGAAAAAGCGTCAATGGCTTTTTGAACAGAATCGGGCAGGAACATGGGATAGTTGAAGGTCTATAAAGTGTATGATTATGGAGCGTTGTTGACACTTATGCAAAATGTCTATGACAAGATGTCCGACATCAAAGGATGCCCAGCCTGCCCGCCTCTGGAGGGATGTCGGACATCAGATAGGGAAAGAACTGGAGAGCAACCAAAACCATCGTCCAGCCACTATCAAGGTTTCTAAAGTGTCAACAACCCGATTGTAATCTACATATAAAGTCAAAATCCTACTCTACCATATTACATCAGTAAGAGAAACTCTACAATTCTTTTTAGGAAAAATCAGCGTACAAAAAAAGGAGGGGCCTTACGGCCCCTTCTTCCATTGCGGTTGATGAAAAGATTCGCGCGTCCTGATGACTTCCTCCCAAAATTTCCCGACCCCCTGTTCAGTGTTAAATCTCAAGAGGTCAAGATTGACCAAACGCGCGATATTATTCAGCTTATTCCTGGTCAAAAATTGCAGGCTTCTCTCGCTGTAAGCGCCTTCGGGCATCTGCCAATAAGCGAAAACATCCACCCCCTCAAAGGTAAAATCCATTTTCCTTCTGCCATGAACTGGCTCTAACGCCAGCTCTTCCTGCTCGTTGCCACGCCATCGCAGTTTGATGTTGATGATGCGACATAGAGGTATATTTTCAGAAAAAATGAAAATGCGTTGCTTCTTCTGGTTTTGCCGAGACTGATTGTTGTTATTCCAGAGATTCAACCAACCAGAGAAGTCTAGCAGGTCCACTTTTTTTGGATTCAGCAGGTCTTCCATGTTGATTCCCGCGAAACTTCCCATAAGGTCCAAGATGATATCGCGAAAATCATTCTTGATCTCTGGCGCTTCCAGTCTTCTGATTAAAAGCTTTGCCGGATGGCCATCATGGCCAGTCGTCACCTTCAATGGAAAAGGCTTCAGCCGATATTTGTCGGTAACACCAATTACCATGTTGATTAACTGGGCAACATTGGTCGGTGATTCTCGGAAAAACTTTTCGTAGAGACTGATTTCATCAAGACTCATGTCGCCTCCTATCCCTAAGCCTTTTTTGGCCATTTCTCGCATCCTTTCGTAGAGGATTTTATTTTCCAAATGTTAAGTTACCTACAAAAATAATACTCCAAAAAGTATCATTTGTCAATTGCTATATGCTAATTGTCGCGAATCAAGCTAATTATCGCAAATAGAGACTGGAGCTCTATTGCAAAAATCCAAAGGTCTTCTTCCCAGAAAATCGCGCCTTACTTCCCAGCTCTTCGTTAATCTGCAAAAGCCTATTATATTTCACCACTCTTTCCGAGCGAGACATCGAGCCGGTTTTGATCTGTCCGCAATCAAGCGCCACCACCAGATCGGCGATGAAAGAGTCCTCGGTATCGCCAGAACGATGAGAAACGATTGTCTTGTAATTATTTTTGTGGCTAAGAAGGATGGCGTCTACCGTCTCGGAAAGTGAGCCGATCTGATTGACTTTAACCAACACCGCATTCGCCACTTTTTCGGCAATCCCCTGCTGAATCCTTTTCACATTAGTCACGAAAAGGTCGTCGCCGACTATCTGCAATTTCTGGCCAAATTTGGCAGTAAAAGCTCGCCACCCCGCCCATTCGTCTTCCGCCAAAGGGTCTTCAATGGAAATTAAAGGAAAACGAGAGATCAGCCCTTCAAGATAAGAAACGAATCCCGCTTCGTCAAAAATTTGCTTTTCTGAAGTCACATTATATTTCCCGTTTTGAAAAAATGAGCTGGCCGCCACATCAAAACCAAGATAAGCATCGTTGCCAGCTTTATAGCCCGCTTTTTCAATCGCTTGGACGAACATTGTCAAAGCTCCCGCATGCGAAGGGAAATCGCCGGCGTAACCGCCTTCGTTGCCGACATTGGTGGACATTTTTTGCTCGCGAAGAAGATTGCCCAAAGCGTGAAAAATTTCACTGCCCATTCGGACCGCCTCGGGGAAGCTGGAAGCGCCCACCGGCAAGATGATACATTCTTGAAAATCAAGGTTAGAATCGGCGTGCTTTCCGCCGTTCAAGATATTAATCATCGGCACGGGCATCACGAAATCTTCGCCTAGCTCTGGCGCAAAAGTCTGGCGTAAATAAGCGTAAAGTGGTAAGCCTTGCGCTATCGCTCCCGCCTTGACACAAGCCAGACTGACTCCGAGAATAGCGTTCGCTCCCAATCGTCCTTTGTTCTCCGCGCCATCCAGCGCTATCATTTTAACGTCAATTTCTCGCTGGGAAGTTACTTCCGCGCCGACTAAAATTCGCGCGATTTCATTGTTCACATTATTAACAGCCCGCAAAACTCCCTTCCCGCCATATCGCGCCTTATCATTATCGCGTAGCTCCGCCGCTTCGTGAATACCCGTCGAAGCCCCCGATGGCACCGAAGCCCGCCCGAGGAAATTATTCTCCAGTAATACCTCCACTTCAATAGTCGGATCCCCCCGACTGTCCAATATCTCCCTCGCGTGAATACTTTTTATTTTTGCCATAAAAATTTTATTTTTCAGATTTTTTTTCTACAAAATACATCACCACAGAATATATAAAAAGAGACACGCCTACTATGAATAATCCTATGGTCAGTAAAATAAGAAGCGTATACGCTTTAGGACTTGAGAAACTTTCAGGATAACCAAAAAAAGGAAACAGAGAGAAAGATCCAAACACCATTAGAAGAGATAATAAAGTAAGCGCTTGTGGCATAATCTATTTTAAAACTATTAATCTTTTTCCCGGTTCCATGGCATATGGATAGGAAATTTTGTTTATATCCGCTATTCTTTCCCATGACACACCGTATTGCGCTCCTATACTAGCTATTGTATCTCCTACTTGAACAGTATGAATTTTGTCTTGCGTATAAAATACGACCGAAGCCCAATACCTGTCCGAGCTATAATAGGAACCGGAATCATCAACCGTAAAGTAATAGTGATATCTACGAGTAACAGAATCTTGGTGAGACACACGGAAAGTAGCAACACCGTTATTGTCGGTATAGGCGACATCTTCCTCAGCACCAGATATCTGTGTTGCGCTTATTTCTGCTCCACCAGTTTTTATTAAAACAATTTTTTTACCGGAAACAAAAGCTGTAGTCCCCGCACTCCCCACCCACTTATTACTATGAGGCGGTCTAATATGCACGGAAATGGTGGCCGAAGAAACCCCGTCTGCAAAAATATATTGCTCGTCTCTATTTATTCCGACCCCGGCCCAACCACCTCCTATACTTATAGCGCTTGATGGTATAATGGGATTTAGCACTTTCCATTTCATATAATCACCATCCTTGCATTTTCCCTCATTGTACTCGCCTATTTCACATTCCCTCAAACTACTAAAGATGCAAACATCATACTCTGCTTGTCCGTTAAACTCTAAACTATTAACCCATTCTGAACGATGCTCGGTTCGTCCTCCGTTTGTTAAGCATTTGGTTTTTTCAGCTTCTTTTGCGGCTATTATTTTTTGCGCTTCTTGACTAGCAATATCTTCTTTTTTCTTGACTTCCTCTTGTCTTTTTTTGTTAGCAGTAGCTTCCTTATTCGTTTTTACTTCTTGGGCTGTTGCCCTAAGTTCTATATCGTTGATTATTTTTTCAAATATCTCCCTATTTTTCTCATAGCTGTCTTTGTCTTTGTCTAGCCCAACGATCTTAACTATAACTCCGCCATAATCTGTATAGATTATTTCCTGATAAGCTTTCTCTGAACCAACAATCTTGCTCTGATCTATGGTCACCCTGATCGCGTCTCCGCCAAAAAACTTCGCGGGGGCTTTTTTTGTATTAACAACTCCCTTGATATCGTTATTAACAAAAACGGTTAAACTCTTATCATCGTCATTACTGTATGTCGAAAGCCATACTCCTGACCTAAAAAGTTTCGGAAAATATCTTTCTGGGGAGAGTTGGATATTTGACCTCAGATTATTAGGTAAAGTATCTTCAAAACCACTATGACTCCAAGCGACCGGGTATCGTAGTCTAAGATTCAATAAGCCTTTGAGGTTATAAAACGAATCATCGCTCGTCGCCTCTTTCTCGATAGTATCGGTAGTTTTAGCACTTTCTTTATCAGATTCTAATTTGGGGCCATCTATTGTAAGTTGTCTATATACAACAAAAGCTACCGCCATAATTAATACGACCGTAGCTATACCCAGCAACAGAACCCATTTAACAGACCCTATTTCTCTACTTTTTATCTTGGCCATTTTGTGTTTTGATTATTTGAACTTTATACCATCCAGAATCATTCCAAAAATATTTTCATAATTTTTATATGCTGTTTTTGATGTGCTCGTAGCCGAAATTTTAACTATGAGATTGCCACTCTTTATATACCAACCATCAGAAAAACTCGTTTCAGAGCCAGTTGCGTTGCTCTGATCTATGGTAACTTCTACAGCTTCATTGCCCAAAAAATAAGTTTTTTCGCTTTTTACTCCCCAAAAATTTTTGTTATCTTCACTGACAAATCTTGTTAGGTCAAGCCCACTGTCATTTTTTATAATTTTTACTTCTACTCCTTCTCGAAAAAGCTTGGGGAAAGTTTTTTCAGGAGAAAATTGCACCATTTTCAAAATATTTCCTGTCTTTGGCTCAAATTCGTCAACACTCCAGACAGCAGGATAGCCTACGGAAAAATTTGCATAGACTCTATTTTCATAGCCCTTCCAACCAGCGTAGTATTTTTCTGTCTGATTTTCTGACAATTTATTTTCTACAACATTTTTCACATCCTGCTTCAGTTGCGCTCCAATACCTTCGGATTTGAAGATGGAATCATTTTTTACATAACTGGCTACAATGAAGAATGCCGCTACTATTATCAATGCAATCAAAATGACGGAGGTAGCCATTACTCTTAACGCTTTTTTAGCAATGATACTCCACTCAAAAGAATTTGTTACGTCAACAGTGTACCACCTTCTGTAAGCAAACCAAATATAAACAAAAAGTAGTGTTTCCACAATAATGCCTACGGTAGTAGCGAAATCTATTTGCTCTACTCCAGAAATAAACTTGGAGAGGATAACTAAGGTCACGAAAAGCACTAGAGGTACTATTGTTATAGATGAAAGAGTATAAAGCCCCCATTCTCTCATATTCCTAATACCAGCTCCCGCTATTACCCCTCCTAGGCCAAAAAACAATTGGACAACGCTAAACAATATGAGCCAAAGAGATAGCGCACCGGAAAACATATTTATACCAACAAATAGACTGATCGCTCCACTATAAATAAGCGTTAAACCGCCCAGAACATAGACAACTGCTAGCACCCCGCACGAAAAAGGCGCTTTGCGAGAAGCAATTGTTTCGTTTTTTATTTTTGCCATTTTGGTTTCTTATTTTTTTTACAACGCCTTGGCTATCCGCTCCATGACTCTCCTGTCAAGCTCTTCGGGATCATCTTCTCTATCTATGCTCATTTCTTGATGACACAAAAATGTCCAAATATGCCCCAAATAAGGGCTTTCATCCTCTTCTATACCGACAAAGCGATCGTTGTCCTTGTCGCGAGCCTTTTCCATTCTCTTTGTTCTAGCGAGAGTTTCCTCAAGAATATGACTAGCCTTTATTCTCTTTTTGACTGAAGAACTGTCAGTTTTTTGCGCAAGCCAAGCAATGTCTGTCTTCACACCCGAAACATAATTATTCAAAACCTGCACTGCGATAATATCCCTGGCAGATCTTAGCTCGTCGGGGATAGCCTCAATCGGATATGTCAACCGAGAGAGCCAATCTTTAATCTTTTGGGCATTTTCGTTGGATACATCCGTCTTGTTTATTTCTTGAACAACGTCGTCAAAATGTTGAAAAAAATCTCTAATTTCTCCCCTTTCAAAAGAATTATTTGGTATTCTTTTCTGCCAAACCTTCTTGGCTTGGTCGTATCTGCCTTCTATCGCCCATCTGGCTTTCTGTGCAGATTCCGATTCTTCCGGACGCGAAGAAGGAAAAAGATAAATCTTCGCGTTTCTTTTTTCTTCTGGCTTTTCTTCTAACTGACCTTTTCCTGGTTTGTCCGGTTGCTCGAATCCCATATATTTTTACTTTAATAATTCTTGCGTTCATTTTATTACAAGAACGAAAAAAAGGGAAGTCCACTTAGTAGCTTAGCCACTAAGTGATTTTGTTCGCCTCACCTATCCCGTCCGCGTCCTTCTGCGTCCCGTCTGCGTTAGTCTGCGGATTCACCCATGAGGCCCAATCGCAATCGGGATACCGATTGCAACCCCAAAATCTCTTCCGTCTTTTGGTCATCTTCACCACCACGTCGCCTTCACCGCACTTCGGACATTTCATATCAATTTTGTTATCCAGATTTTTGATATTTTTACACTCCGGATAATTGGAACAGGCGATGAATTTACCAAATCTCCCTTCTTTGATGACGAATTCGTGCCCGCATTTTTCGCAATTGCCGTGATTAACCGCCTCTACTTGAGATACTTCGTCTTTCGTTTCGTTCAAAGGCTGGGTGTGTTTGCACTCCGGAAATCCGGTGCAAGCCAGGAATTTGCCAAAACGGCCGAATTTAATCGCCAACATTTTCCCGCATTTGGGACAAGGGATATCGGTCGTTTCATCGCCGATGATATCCTCTTTCTTCACCTCTATTTCTTTTTCTTTCAGATTTTTTTCAAAAGGCACCCAAAATTCTTTAATCATCTCGCGCCACTCCATTTTCCCTTCACTGATATCATCAAATTCCTCCTCCACATGAGAAGTGAAAGCGACATCCACCACCTGCGGGAAATGCTCTACCAGCACATCGTTAACAATCAAGCCAATTTCTTGGGGCTTGAATTTTTTTTCCTCTAAGATAACATAACCGCGTTCTTGAATAGTGGAGAGCGTCGGCGCGTAAGTGGAAGGACGACCAATCTCATTTTTTTCCATTTCTTTGACCAGCGAGGCTTCAGTAAATCTTGGCGGTGGCTGGGTGAATTTCTGCTCGGGAAGCAATTCCTGTAAATCTAATTTTTCATTTTGCTCCAGAGGTGGCAAATAACCCTCCTTATCCTCATCGGCCACTTTCTCATCCTCATCAATGTCTTCTATATATACTCGGATGAAACCGTCAAATTTGATGACCGAACCCGTCGCCCGAAACAAATATTGCCCGCGACCGTCTGCTATCACATCTACCGATGTGCTGTCCATAATCGCCGGTACCATTTGAGAGGCTAATGCTCTTTTCCAAACCAACGTGTAAAGCCGGTGTTCGTCTTTTTCCAAAAATTTTTCCACCTCATCAGGAGAGAGCTCCGGATGGGTGGGGCGGATAGCTTCGTGGGCTTCCTGCGCGCCCTTGGCTTTCGTTTTATAAAAATTCGGTTTTTCAGGGATATACTCTTTACCGAAATCTTTGGCAATTTTTTCGCGTATGGCCTCTACCGCTTCCGCCGCAAGATTCAAACTATCCGTACGCATATAGGTAATCAAGCCTTTGTGCCCCTGTGAACCCAGATCCATACCTTCGTAGAGTCTCTGCGCCATCATCATCGTCTTTTTCGCCGAGAACCCCAGTTTGCGAGCTGATTCTTGTTGGAGCGTGGAAGTCGTAAAGGGCGGAGAAGGATTCCTGTTTTTTTCCTTACGCCTCACCTCCCCTACTTTATACTCTGCTCCTTCTAAGTCGCTAAAAATCCCGTCCGCTTGCTCTTTGTTTTTTACCTCCAAATCCTGCCCATCTTTTTTCAAAAGTTTGGCCTCAAAAGTTTCTGATTTAGAATTTTGAACATTTGAATTTGTTTCGGATTTCGTGTTTCGCGCTTCGGATTTTTGAAGCTTAGCCGTAAGTTCCCAGTATTCTACAGCGCTAAACTTCTCAATCGCCCTTTCTCTTTCGACGATTAGTCGCACTGCCACCGATTGCACGCGTCCAGCCGACAAGCCTTTTTTCACCTTTTTCCACAGGAAGGGTG
Organism: uncultured Candidatus Saccharibacteria bacterium; assembly: GCA_964355795.1. GTDB lineage: Bacteria > Patescibacteriota > JACPGU01 > JACPGU01 > JACPGU01 > CAYHEQ01. Next base: position 4,345 of record CAYHEQ010000023.1, on the reverse strand, counting down.
AGAGTTTGTAGCCCACCAAACGATCCAAGATTCTCCTCGCCTGTTGCGCGTTCACCAAATTCATATCCAGCTCCCGCGGATTGGCGACCGCTTCTTTCACCGCCCTTTCCGTGATTTGATTGAAAACTATGCGATGCACCTGTATTCCTGAAATTTTTTTCTTCGTTTTAGATTTTGAAGATTGTTTGTGATTTGTGATTTGTGATTTGTGATTTCCAAGTCCTAAGGCTTGGGCTAGATGCCAAGAGATCGCCTCCCCTTCTCGGTCTAGGTCGGTCGCCAGATACACTGTGTCGGATTTTTCCGCCTGTTCTTTCAGCTCTTTGATTACTTTTTTCGCCTTGGCCGGGATTAAATACTGTGGTTCAAAATCATGCTCGGTATCTACTCCGAGTTTGCTGACCGGCAAATCACGAACATGCCCAAAAGAGGCTCGGACTTTGAATTCCGCGCCCAACATTTTCTCAATAGTCTTCGCCTTCGCCGGCGATTCAACGATAACTAGATTTCGTTTCATTGACACTAATTATGTTAACTTTAACTAATTGCTCAAATTATTTTATCTTTCCGCGTTTTTCTGCGTTAAGTTCTGCGTAAGTCTGCGCTTGCTACGATACACTATCCCCCCGCCCTTTGTCAAAAAAATCTTAAAATTATTGAAAAATTTGTGGCATAAGCTATAATAGCCCTTGATAGACATACTTCCTTAATAACTCGCGAGGTGAACCATGCTGAAGAGAACCGCCAGAGCAATTCAGCGTTTTTGGCGGAAGATCTTCCGCCAAGATAAAAATCCACAGATTAAAAGCAGTATAGCCATAACTAATCTGGACAGAGCGCAAGCAATGTGGAATGCCCGATCTGGACAATCTGGAGACATACCAGTAGAGCTTAAGAAAATGATTAAGCCAGACAGCACTAGAGCAGATGTTGAGAGAATCATCCAGCATTTCTTGGAAAGAAAAAAGAGGTGATATCGTGCCACCAAAAGATCTATCGGTGCAGTTCACTCCTCCTTTGAGCCATCGCCCGATAAATTGTCACACTTGCCAAGATGCTTATTTCATCCCCAAAAGGGTTCTCGGGCTTAAGATTCCTTTTAGCAGAATGCGTTGCCCCAAATGCAACAAGGAGAGAGTCCGCCCCTCTCCTTCTCTAAAAACCGTAAAAAAGAAGTAGTGCCCCGCCTCATTCCCATTCCGCGAAGAAAGCTCCCTCCCCGGGAGCTTTTTGCTCGCCTGAAATTCGCTTATTTGCTTATTTGCTTACTAGCTTACCAGCTTATTTGCTTGCTATATAATTCCCTCCCCCAAGATTCCTGACAATCCCCTTCATCTCCATCATAACAAGAAGCGAGTTGATGTCCGTAACCGAAACCCCCACCAATTCCACTAATTTATCTACATGGATAGGCTCAAGCTCCAAGTGTTTTAAAATATTTTGTTCTTCGTCTGTTTCAGGAAGCATTCGCTGGACAGTCATTTTCTCCGCCACTTGCTTCAAGTGCAATTCTTCCAAGATATCCTCTGGTTTTTCCACCAATTTCGCCCCAGTTTTGATTAAACTATTCGGCCCTTCGGCATTTTTGTGATAAATATTTCCCGGCACGGCAAAGACATCCCTCCCCTGCTCCAGCGCGTGGCGCGCGGTAATCAAAGAGCCCGAGACCAGTGTCGCCTCCACCACGACAACGCCTAGAGAAAGTCCAGAAATAATACGGTTGCGCGCCGGAAAATGCTGTTTCAGAGGTGGCATACCGGGACCAAATTCGGAGATGACCGCTCCTCTCCCTTCGATAATTTTGTGCGCCAATCCTTTATTTTCCGAGGGATAAATAGAGTCGTCATCAATCCCGCAACCCAAGACTGCGATCGTTCTAGCGTTGGGGACCGAAAGCGTCGCTTGGTGAGCGTAGCTATCTATACCTAAAGCTAAACCCGAAACGATAGTCACATTATTTTGCGCCAAAGTCATCGCTAGATTGGCGGTCACTTGTTTCCCGTATTCGGAAGCGCGTCTAGCGCCCACTATCGCCACCGCGTATTTATCGGCTGGATTAATCTGTCCACGAACGAAAAGCAAGAAAGGCGGATTATAAATCTCTTTGAGCAATTCCGGGTATTCTTCGTCTTCGATAGTGACTAGACGAATTTCCGCTTTTTCAATATTGGCCATCTCTTTATCCAAATCTATCTCTGATCTTTTCTTCACAATCTCTTGCGCTATGGTTGGTTCAATACCAGCCTGGACAAAGTCAGAAAAAGAGGCGCTCCACGCCCTTTCAAAAGTATTGAGGAAATTCAAAATCTTCCTCCCCCGCCCCGCCCCTACCTGTGGAACCAAAGCAAACCCCCGCCAAAATTTTAGAATGTCCTTGTCCATATCGCTATCATACCATATCCGTTTGGCCTAACCTCCCCACTACCAACAAAATCTTGGCAAACCATTCCCGCCCCCAATCCTCCAAATCAATCTTCGCCTGGGTATTGCCATACGCCCAATGACGGGAAGAAGATTCTAGGATATCAATTTCTTTTTGGGAAATTAAGTGGGCGAAATCCACGCAAAGCTTTTTCTTCATATCGCCCGAGATGGCGGGAACATCTTTGACGACGATACTGATAATCCCCGCTTTTTTGGCGCGAATTTTTATTCTAATGATCTCTAGCAATCCACGAATCTCCGGCAATATATCTTTCCCGCTTTCAACCAGAGATGAAGCAAAATCATCCACTTCCCCTTCCTCTTCCAGCTCGGCCAACGTCTGATAAGCGCGAATCTTGTCTTCTTCTTTTTCGTAAAACCCATCGGGAATGAAGGCCGAAATCGGCAAATCGATCTTGACATCGAAATCTTTGGTCGCGTCAGCTGATGTCCCGGTCTTAATTCTCTCCACCGCTTCCTCCAGTAATCGCATATAGTACCCCACGCCCACCATCTGCATACTGCCATGTTGCTCACTACCGAGAATATTTCCCGAACCGCGAATATCCAAATCTTCCAGCGACAATTCGTAGCCCGAACCCAGGTCGCCTTTTTCAATAATAGTCTTGAGCCTCCTCTCGGCATTGCCTTTCAAATCTGTTTGGTTGTAAAGAAAATAAGCGTAAGCCTGAATAGACCCGCGACCAATTCTCCCCCGCAATTGGTGAAGTTGGGACAGACCAAATCTAGTAGCGTGGTCAACGATCAAGGTATTGACTGTGGAAATGTCCAGCCCCGATTCAATAATAGTGCTACAAAGGAGGATGTCGTATTGGCCATCAGCGAATTCGTTCATTGTCTTGGCCAATTTCGTTTCCGGCATTTGCCCATGGGCGATGGCAATACGCGCTTTGGGAAGCATTTTGTGAATCCTCAAACCCGCCATCTGTATCGTCTCTACTCTATTATGAATGAAATAAATCTGTCCACCCCTCTCTATTTCTTTGGCAATAGCGTTTTGGACAATATCGTCTGCGTCCTTTATAACGATCGTCTTGATCGGTTTTCTGCCTTCCGGTGGCGTCATGATGGTACTGATATCTTTCAAGCCTCCGAGTCCCAAATATAGAGTCCTCGGAATAGGTGTCGCCGTCATCGTCAGAATATCTGCTCCCGCTCGCAGTTTTTTTAATTTTTCTTTGTGTTTGACACCAAATTTTTGCTCCTCGTCAATGACGATGAGCATTAAGTTTTTGAATTTAATATCGGCCGAGAGCAAACGGTGGGTGCCAATAATAATGTCCACTCCTCCGATAGCTAGACGATGGACAATTTTTTTCTGTTCTTGGACACTACGAAATCGCGAGAGAGATTCTATTTTGATACCAAATTCTCCCAGTCTTTTCCTGAATGTTTGCAAATGCTGTTCAGCCAAGATGGTGGTCGGAACCAATATAGCCACCTGCCCGCCAGAACTAACGGCTCTCAAGGAGGCTCTGATGGCCACTTCCGTCTTGCCGTAACCGACATCGCCACAAAGCAGTCTATCCATCGGTTTTTTCTCCAACATATCGCCAAGAATCTCCTCTACGGCCCTTTTCTGATCGCGCGTTAATTGATATTGGAAGCTTTCCGCTAGTTGACGCTGTTCATCTGCGTCATTGATATAATGAAATTTCTTTTCCTCCATTCTCAAGGCTTGCGTTTCTAGTAATTCACGGGCCATCTGTTCAATATGCTCTTTGACTCTGGCGCGAATTTTGAGCCAATGACCGGTGGAGAGACTGGACAATATAGGCTCGGAATTACCCACGCTAATATATTTCGTTACTTTGTCCGCTTGGTCTATCGGCACATATATTTTATCCCCCTTGCTGTATTCAATGAAGATATACTCGCGAGAAATATCATCAATTTTGAT
>CAYHEQ010000022.1:0-14258 GCA_964355795.1 uncultured Candidatus Saccharibacteria bacterium | reverse complement strand
CATCAAGAAAGAAGTGAAAAGGGGTGGTTTTGCTTCCACGAGTGAATTTATGCGTTCTCTGATTAGGTTTTGGGTCGATCAAAGAATTTTAAATGACATTAACAGATCGGAGGCAGAATTCGCACAGGGGAAAGGCAAAAGATTACAATCCGTTAATGATTTGGATAAGTAAAATATCCAAATGAATATTGATTATTCACCTAATTTCAAAAGACAGTACAAAAAGCTTCCTTTGGTGACTCGTGATTTGGCAAAGAAAAAAATAAAAATGTTTATTACCGATCCTTTTGATAGCGCCCTAAAAACCCATAAACTGCATGGAATTCTAGATGGATATTGGGCTTTTTCTGTTGATGCTCGCTATCGCATTGTCTTTGGCTTTATCGCCAATACGGCGCGTTTTCACCGTATTGGCGATCATACTATTTATAGGTAAATATATCAAATGCTCCCAAAACTCAATCAAAAAGCGCCGGATTTCACGCTCGCGGATCAAGCGGGCAAAAATCATTCCCTGTCTGGCTACCAAGGCCAATGGGTTTTGCTGTATTTTTACCCCAAGGATGACACGCCGGGGTGTACGACCGAGGCGTGTACTTTGCGCGACAATTTTTCCTCTTTCAAAAAAGCGGGAATCGCCGTTCTCGGCGTTTCTACTGATAATGTGCAATCGCACGACAAATTTGCGAAAAAATACGACTTGCCCTTTCCGCTTCTGGCTGACGAGGAGAAAAAAGTGGTGGGCCTCTACGGGGTGTGGGGCAGAAAGAAATTTATGGGTCGAGAGTATATGGGGACGAACAGGATGTCTTTTTTAATTGATCCAGAAGGCAAAATCGTGAAAATTTACGAGAAAGTTAAGCCAGCCGAACACGCGGAGGAAATCCTGAAGGATTTCCAGTCAAAAGTCACAAGTGAAAAGTCAAAAGTTTAAAACAAACAATGGATGATTGGTATGTTTATATTTTGCTCTGTCGGGGGAATAGGCTCTACACGGGGATCGCTCGCGATGTAGCGGAGAGATTTCACTTGCACCAAGAAGGCAAGGGAGCCAAATATACGCAGAGGAATAGACCCGAAAAAATTGTCTATACGGAAAAATGCGACTCCATGTCTAGCGCGCGGAGGAGGGAAGAGCAAATTAAGAAGCTGACTAAGGCGCAAAAGGAGAGATTGCGGAACATTTAGCCAATCTCTAGTAATAAAATAGCTATATTTGCTCTTTTTCTTTTAGTTTGGTATGATAGACGTAGCCAATATTTCGTAATGCCTAGAGCGTAATCTTAAAAATATAGGAAGGAGGTGGTGGGGGCTTTTCCTGCGCTTTTGGCTCAAGAGATATCGCCAGCAAAGTGGTAGCAAGAAAACTATGGAGGTGGACGATGGACGAAGAAATGGAAACTCAAGAAACGGAAGCGCCAGTGGTGGAAGCGCCGAAGGAGGAGGTCGAAGCTCCGGAAAATCCGAGCGAAGTGCCCACAGAGGAAGTGGATGCGGTGCAGGAGGAGCTGGGCAAAACGGAAACGCCGACGGAGGAAGTTTCTGCGGACGAAGCGGAAGCGAACGGCGAAGACCAGGATCCGGGCGAAGACGATGCCGGGGGACTCGGAGAGAAAGACTTCTCGGGCGAAGAAGAGCCGGGAGGAGAAGCGTCGGCTGGAGAGGCGGAGTCTGTTGAAACGGCGCCGGAAGAGGTGGCCGAGAATCCGGAAGCGTCGGAAGATTCGAGCGCAAACAGAGATGAGCCGTCAGTTTGAGGCGCAATCTTCGCCACTATTCAATTTTACTTTTCAAAAAATAGGGTGTCCATCGGGATGCCTGTAATCACAAGGGTCGCGTGAGCGACTCTTTTTTTGCGTGAAAATTCATCTGACTGGCAAAACTCTTGTCGCAACCATTTTCTGCGTTAAGGCAGTGCCCTGCGCTTTTGTGGGTTGCCTAGATGGGCGCGTCAGGTTATACTGGGGGAAAGAAGAAGGAGGGAAAAAAGGAGGCTAATAAAAGTAAAGCAGGAGGCATACGCCATGAAACTCAAAACTTCTTATTCTCTGGTTATTTTAATTACTTTGATCGTAGCTATCGGAGGCAGTTGGGTAACAAGCCTCGGCATGGATTGGTATCAGACCTTGAGACTACCAGCTTGGACACCGAGTGGACAGATTATCGGTCTAGTCTGGACAATTATTTTTATTCTTACTGCCTGGTCGGCTATCTTGGTCTTGAAGTCTGGTCGTAAACACCCCAATTTTTGGTGGGCACTCTGGTTTTTTGTCATCAATGCCGTGCTCAATCTAGGCTGGACTATTTTGTTCTTCGGCTGGCACAAGATTTCTTATTCTCTGGCGGAAATGATTATTTTGCTTTGCAATGTCTTGGCGCTCGTTACCTGTATTTGGCCGATTTCCAAGAAAGCCTCGCTACTCCTCGTTCCCTATCTTCTTTGGGTCAGTTTCGCCACCTATTTGACTTGGAGTATTCTAACGCTAAATTCGTAGAGAGAAGCAAGGTTGTTTTTTTATCAAAAAATAGTATAATTTTGGTATGGCAATAGACTGGACCGAAATCTATAAAAAATATAAAGGTCTCTGGGTGGCGCTCAAAAAAGATGAGATAACTGTTATTGCGTCTGGAAAAACGGCCAAAGAAGCTCTCGACAAAGCTCGCAAAAAGGGCTATAAGATGCCCATATTGGCCTATATGCCTAAAGAGCTGATTACTTTCATTGGCGCTAATATATGAAGTTTAAATATAAAAAGTATGGGCAGGGGTTTCTAAGGCCTGTCGTTCCTCTGTTGGTCAAGAATAAAGACTACGCTACTTATTATGAAGTCTTGATTGACTCGGGAGCTGATGTTTGCATTTTTGGTTCGGACATCGCCGAAATTTTAGGTATAGATTTATTTTCGGGGCACAAGGGAATTGTCATGGGGGTGACGGGAGAAAAAGAAGATTGCTATGTCCATGACATTGAAATAGAAATTGGGGGTCATAATCTCAAAATCCCCGTTTGTTTTCTGCTAAAGATGTCAGATTCTGGGCATGGAATAGTGGGGCAAATAGGATTCTTTGACAATTTCATCGTCAAGTTTGATTTATTAAAAGAAGAAATAGAGCTCAAAGAAAGATTTGCGGGCGGTTAGCTCAGTGGTAGAGCGTTTCTTTGACGTAGAAAAGGCCACTGGTTCGATCCCAGTACCGCCCATTACAAAAAGTTCTCCGAGTACTCGGAGAACTTTTTTAGAGCAACAGCCTTATCTCTTTCAGTTTCTTCCTTGTTGCCTCTTCTCCGGCTCTCATGAATTCTTCTTCCTTGCCTTTTTGGGTGAAAAACTCTTCCCAAGATTTCAAACCATCCACAGCGATTTCTGGCTGGATTTCAATATCCGTTTCGGCATCATGGACATTGGCCAGAGTGTTTCTGGTGATATCAAAAACGCGCGAAGCCACACTGCGGATAGAAGGCATTTTTCCAGAATTATAACGTTCTACTTCTTGAGCATCAAGATTGACCGAGATGACAATATCGGCGCCCATTTTTTTCACCACATTGGCCGGTACGGGATTAGTCACGCCACCATCCACAAGCAACATTTTCTGATACGCTACCGGCTCAAAAATCCCCGGGATACACATACTGGCGCGAACGACCGAAACTAGATCCCCCTTAGAAAAAACCACTTCTCGACCGGAAATCAAATCTACCGCCGTGGCCGAGAAAAGAGTCTTCAGCTCCTCAATTTTTGTTTTTTTACCGAGATAGATTTCCAGCAATTTTTGCAATTTGTCGCCCTTGACCAATCCTCCGCGCCACGCCGGCTCGAGCAGGGCGCGGAGTTTCTCTTTCTTGCCTCCCAGCACCGCTTGCTTTAACAAGTCAAAGTCTTGATATTTGCTCCAATGCGCGCCGACGAAAGCGCCGATACTGGACCCCGCAACGAAATCTATCGGAATATTATTTCCCAAAAGAATTTTAATCACGCCGACATGCGCCATACCTCGAACTCCGCCCGAACCGAGGGCCAGACCGATTTTTTTTCTGCGAAAAGGATTGGAAATTTTCATGACGCGATGCGAATATGCTAATGCATGCGAATCTACGAATAGAAGGCGAATAGAATTTCAATATCAGGTAGTTTTATATTACAATAGAATCACAAAACTACAAACGGGCATTTTTTCATTTTTTTCTTCCCCATAACCTACAACCTATAACCTAACCCTTCCCCTATGCCTTCTCCATGGTTCCAATCTGTTCCTGACCGCCTTCTCTACCCGCCACTTTCCGGCCATACGACAGCCAATGTTATTGTTGTCGGTGGGGGGCTACTGGGCATTTTCACCGCATGGCAATTAGTCAAGGAAGGCTATTCGGTCGTTTTGTTAGAAAAAAAACATTTGGGAACGGGGACGACGGGTTCTTCTCTGGGAATTATGACGAGGATGCCCCATATTTCTTCCACCGATTTGGCTGAAGATTACGGGTTTGATCTCGGGGCGAGATTTTATAGTGCGTATTCTTTGGCGCAAAAAGAGCTTTTTGAATTAATAGAAAAAGAAGCTATAGATTGCGATTTTTTGAAAGTAAATAGCTATGCTGGCTCCTTTGACAAAGCTACCATCGGCGCGAAAAAGGAATGGAAAATTCTAGAGAGAATAGGCAACAGAGTTAGTTGGGTGGACGAAGCGACAGCCAGTAATAACGCTCTACCCTTCACCAACGCCGTGAGATTTATTGACGAAGCGACTGGCAATCCCCGCGCCTTACTTTTCTTGCTCCTGGCCAAAATAGACAAAAACAAATTACGAGTTTATGAGGAATCAGAGGTCATTGACATTGAGGTAGGAGACAAGATTGCTGTCGCGACCATTGAAGGTTCCGTTATCGCCTCTCAACTTATTTTGGCCACGGAAGCGCCCCCTATATTTTTCGGGGAACTGGATGTTTTGACTCGCCCCGTGATCATGAGGTCGTTGGCTTTGAGTTTTGAAAAATCTCCTTTGCCTAGAGGCATTTTTTGGGATATTGCCAGCCCTCATTTTTGTATCAGAAGCCTAGACGAGAGAACGGTCATCATGGAGATGGAAAAGCAGGGAAGGAGAGATTTGGTAAGGGCGAGCTTGGAGGAAATGCTAGCAAATATTTTCCAATATGCGCCGACGATAGAGGATTCGTGGTCGGGAGGGGTTTTGAAGACTCGAGACGGATTGCCTTATGTTTTTGACCACCCTCATTATCGGGGTAGAATTTTTGTCGCGCTAGGATTTTCCAAAAATAGTATGGTGGGTGGTTTTTTGGCCTCTCAAGTTTTGAAAGCGTTAGTCACCAAAGCCTATCATCCCGCCAAAAATATTCTGGATCTCTATCGGACAGGGACTAAGCTCAAAGCGCCAAAGACGATAAAGAAAAGACGCGCCAAAGTAGAAGAGGAAATGGCGACAGAGGGCGAAAAAGAGGGCAGGACAAATTATAGAATAGCCCTAGCCGAAAGACTCAAAAGAAGATTGGGCAAGAGGAAATGGATTATCGTCTTTGCTCTCGTGGAGACTATCACCATCGTTTTCTATCTGGGATGGGTCTACTGGTCTTCCAATCGCTAATTGTTTGAATTAAAGCGAATTGTACGAATAGGTATTCTAAATTTGCTTTAGTATGTTAAAGTAGGTTTATGGCAAAGACTAAAAAAACAAAAAAACAAAAAAGAAAGCCTAGATTTGGCGATGAATTTTTCAAAGCCACTTCGTGGTTGACGACGAAGGGTGAAGCGAGGAATTTCTTTGCTGATCTTTTTACCAAAAAAGAAATCATGGGAATAACGCGACGTTGGCAAGCAATAATGATGTTGGAAAACGAGAAAACCTACGCAGAGATAGAGAGGAGAACGCATCTTTCTTCGGCGACGATAGCGCGAATTGCCAAGCAGATACGAAAAGGGAAGAAGGGGTACAAACTGATAATGAAGAGGATAGAATAGTCAGGTATCATATTAGCGCCCCGTCATCTGACGGGGCGCTAATATTTACTCATTTTATTTTTCTGTGGTAGTTTCTTTCAGCTTTTTTAATCTTTCTTGCGCGGTCTCCTTGACTTCTTGCGCTTTTTCCTTCACCTTTTGGGCGTCTTCCTCCACTTTTTCTTTCAGTTTCTGGGTGGCTTCTTTGGCCTTTTCCGCTTTTTCTTTAATGTCTTCTGTCTTTTCCTTCATTCTCTCTAATAGTTCCTGCCCTTTCTCGGGAGTCAATTTGCCATCCGTAATCAATTTCCCTACTCTTTCGGCCTGTTTTTGTTCAATAATTTGCAATTTCTCCTTCAATTGAGCGTCTTTGGTAACTTCTTTGATCTCCTTGATAGTTCTAACGAAATCGGCCTTGGTCGCTTCATTGCCCGGGAGCTTGCTCATAATACTGTCCAGTCTTTCTTGGATCTTCCCCGCGTCTTCGGCGCTCAATTTGTCCAGTCTCTCTTGCAAACGCTCTTTGGCTTTTTCAATATTTTTTTCAATACTCTCGCGGGCTTGTTCCGGTACTTGATCTCGGACTTTTTCCAGTACTTGGATTTGCTTCAAAGAATTCTCTGTAATCTTGTCTTTCAGATTGGCGATTTTTTCTTTCTGCTCATCGGTCATTTGGCTCGTGTCTATCTCACCGAGTTTTTTTGTCGCCGCTTCGGCGCGAGACTTATATTCTTCAATCGTTTTATCCAGCTCATCAGTTTTTCCTTGTTTGGCTAACACGCGAGCCTCTACTAGTCTTTTATTGGCCAAACGCATTTCGAGTTTCGCCTTAGACTCCGGCTTGATGGTCAAAATCTCTTGCACTTTTTCACTGAATTTCTTGAAAGGATACCAGAAAGAACCGGGGAGAACTGACGGTTCGGCCACATCGAGATCGGTGGCTGATATTTCTTGCGGAATAGCAGGATCGGCTACCGCTGTTTCTGTAGCTTCTGTTGTGGCGGAATTATCAACAGCAACGGTAGTATTTGTCTCCTCGACGGCCAGAGCCGGCAGAGCTAGGGCGACGGCAAAAACCAAAACAAAAGCGATAAAAAATTTTTTGAACATACTGTCCTCCTAATTATTATTTTCTAATGATGGACTTATTATATGTCCTTTGCTTCTTGTGGTCAAATCCAAACTATGGGGTTGACAAAAGTGGCTGAAGTATGCTAAAATCCGTTCATACGCTAGAAATAGCGCCTTGCCCTTTGAGAAACTCAAAGACAAAATCCAAAATGTCGCTTTTTCCCTTGAAGGAGGGCTGGAAATGAAAAGAATCATTTTTTGTTTGTTCTCGTTGTTGTTGCTCGGTTCGACGACCGGAGCCCAAGCGGCCACGATGGCTTATCTGGGGACTTATGTCGCGAGCGACATTGATGTCGTCGCTCAGGTGGACAAAGCCCTGGTGGCCATCGGTCGGACGCTCAAAGAGGGCGAACCGATTAAAGTCTGTCTGACCGAGAATCGCATTCTCGATATCCACTATTCGGAGATCAATTACGAAGTGGTCGAAAAGTGCGAAAAATCGGGGTGGCTCTACGGGGCTACCGCTATCGATGGCGCCGACAAGGGCGAGTATTTAATCGCCCACCAAGTCGGCGAGGGGAAAAAGTACGACTTTTACCTCTTTGAGGCGCCGGTAGTATCAGCCGAAGATACGGTTTTAGCCGAGAACAAAGAGCCTACGACCTCGGAAGTTTCGACAACCGCGCCGACGAATTCGACAAGCTCACCGCAAGCGGAAGATTTGGTCGCATCACCGATCGAAACCAAATCCGACCGAGCGGTCATCGATCAGCCGGCTCCGCCGACGTCGTCGTCAGCGGAGCAGATTGTTGCTTTACCGCGCGATATGCGGGCGGGGGAAAAGACCTACAAGACCCTGTCCTTTCTCAAGACCATCAGTCCGATGGAGCAGATGATTACTTTCGCTCATAGCATCGGCTTACTGGTGGAACGGTCGGTGCAGTACAATGTCTGCATCGACAACTCCGGTTCAGAAAAGATAGCGGGAACGGATTTGAGATTCCTTTTCGACGTCAGGAGCTGTCTGGCGGGCGAAAAGGGGAAGACACCGGGAACTTTCGGCAAATACTACACCGACGCCGGTCGGTTGGCCGGGGTGACGATGCTTTATCCCAACGCCAAGAACCCCCAGAGCTTTTCTTTCTACGGGGTGGTCTATATCCCGGACGCCAAAACGCCGGTCAAGACCGCCGAAAACGCTCCCCAAACGGCCGAGCCGAAAGAGCTCCCGAAGGAAGCAGTCGCGGTTGCGATTACTCCCGTGGAAGCCGAGCCGGCCAAGGTGGAAAAGCCGAAGCCGGAGGAAAAACCGGCGGACGAGCCACAGTCGGCCGAAAAAGCCGAGGAAGGATCTTTGGCCAAGGCCAAAAAGACTGTCTGCGAGGACGATCTCTGGGCCAGCCTTGACCCGAATCTGCTACGGGAAACCGACGAGGAAATCTACGGCTTCCTGCAGGACTGGGCGCTGGTGTCGGTCGTCATGGATGCCAAGGGCTATCGGCCTCTCGCCTCCCTTCTCCCAGGCAAAAATCTGGACTATCGGCCCTCCTGCATTTTTTCTGCCGAACAGGTGGCCAAAGCCCAGGCGCGCTTGAGCGCGCGCAAGGTGGATCTCGACAAGGTGGAAGTGGGCGTCTGCTACGAGCATACCCTCACGATCACCGATACCGCCACCAGCGCAGTGCGGGAGGAAGAAATCACTGATTGCGGGCGGATTGACGCGGTGGTTTATTCCAACGGCCGAGCGCTCCTCTCGGTTTTAATCGGTCGGCGCCATCACGCCGACGGCGTGGGCATCTGCGAAGTGAAGAAATTCAAATCGCGTCTCGCCGACGCCCAGGAAACTTTCGAAAAACTTCAGCGGTTGGAATGCGCCAAGCCCAAATCCGGCGCTTCCAGCTGATCTCTCTAGCCAGTCTTTTCGCAAAAGACTGGCTACCCGCCCTTTCCACAGGGCGGTTTTTTTATCTTGGCAATGTCCGACATTGCCAAAGTAGCAAGGGCGTGCTATACCTAGCTATATGAATGGTTCAAATATCAACAGAGACGGAGAATATTTTGCCGAAGAGTATTTTCATGTTTACAATCGCGGTGTTGATAAACGGGATATTTTTATTGATACAGCTGATTATTTACGATTTTGCGAGGGGCTAAGAGAGTTCAATACAACAGAAATGGTGGCTATAGAAAAGATTAGAAAAAGCCGTCAAGAGTTCAAACAACTTAGGCAAAGTCCGACATTGCCAGCTGGCAATGTCGGACTTTGCCTAGAAGGGGAGAAATTGGTTGAAATTTTGTGTTGGTGTTTGATGCCTAACCATTTCCATCTTTTATTGAGGCCATTGCGCGAAAATGGAATTACGGATTTTATGAGAAAGGTGGGAACTGGCTATACGAAGTATTTCAATAAACGTTATGAAAGATCGGGACATTTGTTTCAGGGGAAATATCAACACAGGGAAGTCGATACCGAAAGTTCCCTCTCTTATGTTTCTGCTTATATCCACTTGAACCCAGTTAAAGCAGAAATATGCCGATTGGCCGAACAGTATCCGTGGTCTAGCTACAAAGATATTGCTAATGATTATCACGGATTGGTTCCTGTCGATAAAGATTCCATGGGGATAACTGCCAATGAATACAAGATTTTTGTTGATGGTTTGGCTAAAGGTTATGAAAAAATGGCGCTTTTCAGCGACACATTAATAGATTTCGATTAACTTCCACTCTAGCAATAACTCTGGCAATGTCGGACATTGCCAAGATTGCCAGAATAGGTTTTTACAAAAGACATTGGTTCTGCTAGGATGTATTTATGAACAAAAAAACAACAGACAATCTTGAAACTGCTCGCCATTCGTGCGCGCATATTGTGGCTTCAGCTGTCGCCGAGCTTTATCCGGGCGCCAAATTTGGCGTGGGACCAGTGGTGGAAAACGGTTTTTATTACGATATTTCCTTCCCGAAACCGATTTCTGATGAGGCTTTAGCGGAAATTGAAAAAAAGGCCAAGCACCTGATTCGCCAAAATCTGAATTTTACCCGTTCCGAAATGTCTATTGTCAAGGCCATCAATTTCTTCCAAAAAAAGAAAGAAAAATTCAAAGTCGAACTTTTGAAAGATTTGCAGAAAAAAGGCACGACCAAAATTTCCGCGGAAGAAAAAGAAGCTCTCGGTGGTTCGGTGAAAAATGTTTCTCTCTATACGACGGGTGATTTTGTTGATCTTTGTCGCGGTCCGCACGTGAAAAATACCAAGGAACTCAATCCAGATGGATTGAAGCTGACAAAGCTGGCCGGCGCGTACTGGCGCGGGAGTGAGAAAAATCCGATGCTCACGCGCATCTACGGCCTGTATTTTGCCAAAAAAGAAGAACTGGATGCGCACTTGAAAATGTTGGAAGAAGCGGCCAAAAGAGACCACCGAAAGTTGGGCAAAGATTTGAAAATATTTACTTTTAGCGATATGGTGGGACAGGGTTTGCCTTTGTGGCTACCCAACGGGACGAGAATAATTGATCAGCTGGAAAGTTTGGCTCGCGATATGGAAGAGAAAGCCGGCTATGTTCGCGTAAAAACTCCCCATATTGCCAAAGAAATAATGTACAAAACCTCCGGTCATCTGCCGTATTACGCCGATTCCATGTTCCCGCCGATGGTGGTGGATGAAGACGGACGCAAAGAAACGTATTATCTGAAAGCGATGAATTGTCCGCATCACCACCAGATTTTCGCCACGGAGAAAAGGAGTTATCGCTCTCTGCCCCTGCGTCTGGCCGAATACGGCACCTGCTATCGCTACGAAAAATCAGGCGAGCTTTTTGGTCTAATGCGAGTGCGTTCTATGCAGATGAATGACGCGCACATTTATTGCGCTGAAGAGCAATTCGCTGAAGAATTTATGGCGGTTGTGAAAATGTATCTGGAATATTTTAAAATTTTTGGCATCAAAAGATATTCAATGCGATTGTCCACTCATAGTAAAGAGGGCTTGGGTAAAAAATATATCAACAACGAAAAATTGTGGAAAAAAACGGAAAAAATGGTCAGAGACGCCATGACCAAGGCGAAGATTTCATTTGTTGAAGTAGCTGACGAAGCGGCTTTTTACGGGCCGAAGATAGATGTTCAGGTTTGGAGCGCTATCGGACGAGAATTTACATTGGCGACCAATCAAGTGGATTTCGCCGTGCCGGAGAGATTTGGCTTAACTTATACCGACCGAGACGGCAAAGAAAAAACGCCGATTTGCATCCACCGAGCGCCATTATCTACTCACGAACGAATGATTGGTTTTTTGTTGGAGCATTACGCCGGTGTCTTTCCTGTGTGGTTGGCACCCGTGCAGGTGAAAATATTGCCGGTTGGCGAAAAATTCGTATCTTACGGCAAGAAGGTTTTGGAGGAATTGAAAAAAAGCAATCTTCGCGTGGAGCTGGACGACGGCAACGAATCTCTGGGTAAAAAAATTCGTTTGGCCGAAATGGAAAAAGTCCCCTATATGCTAATCGTGGGAGAAAAGGAAAAAGCCGACGGCACAGTCGCCGTGCGCGAGCGAGGCAAAGGGGATGTGGGATCTCTCAAGGTGGAAAAGTTTAAGGAGAAAATTCTGGCAGAGATTATCGCGCGTTCGTAGAGACACGATACATCGTGTCTTTGTAATTCCAGTCACAAAAAAACCGCCCCAAAGGGGCGGGTTTGTAGTTACGTTGAGAGAACGACTTACATTTTCGGTTCGAACGTCCACTTGCCTTCGGCGAACAGCGCGTTGAACCGCCGTCGTTCGAGCTCCTTTTTTGGGAGTCCGATACAATCCTCGTTCTGGGAGAGTGTTATTTCCGGCTCTCCCCAATCCTTAGTCGGCTTGAAGGGGTTTCCGATACCGGAGGTGAAGATCTGTATAAACCGACGGCGAATTTCCAGCTTTACTCTTTTGGAAGGATTGGCCGGATCCTCGTCATCGTAAAACCAGACATGAACGGTCGTGCACAACTCCCTGCATGCGATCTCTTCCTCCCTGTCCGCGAGGGGGAGGGAGAGGTCTTGTATCTGTCTCGGTGACGGTTTCCATGTCACCCATAGAGCATATTTCTTTAATGGAATGTTGGGCATTTCAAAGCTCCTCTCTCTATTTTTTAACGCTATGAAGCTGATTACCATGATATACTAAAAATTATATTTTGTCAATGATTTTTATGTTACTTAGGTTGTTTTGTGCTATAATGCAGTTATGCTGAACAAGCCACGCATTATCATCATCTGCGGGCCGACGGGGAGCGGGAAGACCTCGTTGGCGGTTTTTTTGTGCCGGAAATTTGGCGGAGAGATTATTAGCGCGGACAGTAGGCAGGTTTATCGGGGGATGGATGTGGGGACGGGGAAAGAAATAGACAGAAATCCAAATGTCAAAATCCAAATGTCAAACAAAATCCAAAGCCCAAAATCCAAAAAACCACAAACTGCCAACTACTCACCACAAACCATTCAAGGTATTCCAATATATTTAGTGGACATTAAAGAGCCGAATGAAAGGTTCACCGTTGGGGACTTCAAAGTGTTGGCGGAAGAAAAGATCGCGGAGATAATCTCGCGGGGAAAAATACCTTTTCTCGTCGGAGGGACGGGACTTTACATCGACTCATTAGTCGATAATTTCCAATTACAAAGTTCAAATGTCAAACAAAATCAAAAATCCAAAGCTCAAATTTTGAAATTAAAGCGTTTGGGCTTTAACATTGATTTGAACTTTGAGCTTGGGCATTTGGATTTGGGGGGAGTTTCTTTGGAGAAAAAAGTGGCGATGCTCCTCGCTCTTGACCCTGTTGCCAAGCAGAAAGTCGATCTCAAAAATCCTCGTCGCGTGGAGCGGGCGCTGGAAGTATGCCTAGCAACGGGGCGACCCTTCACCGAACAGCGGATGAGAGGAGAGAGGAAGTATGAGGCGCTGAAATTGGCGCCCGTTGTCGTAGGGGCGGGGCTTGCCCCCGCCCAAAAAGAGCGACCGCATGAATCGCCCCTACGGGAAAAAATAGACAAAAGAGTAGATCAGATGATGGCCGATGGACTAGAAAAAGAGGTGCTATCCTTAGCCGAAAAATACGGCTGGGAGGCAGAGGCGATGACAGGAATAGGGTATCGGGAGTGGCATGGATTTGTTTCCCAACGTTCAACGTTAGGAAAATCCCCAACGTTGAACATTGGGGAGGTTGGAGCAATAATCAAGCGCCATTCCTATCAATACGCCAAAAGGCAGATGACTTGGTTTAAAAGGGATAAGGAAATTCATTGGATTACCGACCAAAAAGAAGCGGAGGAATTGACGAAAGACTTCCTTGATAATCGCTAATTAATACGCGAATTTGGCGAATATAGTGCGAAGAGGCAAGAAAAAACCGCCATTTGAGGGGCGGTTTTGCCACCAAAGCATTCGCTTTTGATGGTATAGGATGACCTAGTGAGAGCTATTGCTCCTTGTGCTGACGGAGGAGGCCGAGAAAGCGTTTGGCCTCCAAGAACATCGCTAAAGGCCAAAGGGCGGTTACGAGCAAAATGAGCCAAAAGGACACTCTGTTTCCAAACATCCTGTTGTTCATTTTGTTACTTTCTCGCCATGTCAACAAGAAAGCCGGTAGAAGACCGATGGCATAAGCCCATTTTACGACTACCCAGATTGTGGTCAAGGACACGACGACCTCCTTTTTTCCTCAAAGTTTTTTTGCCTCTTCTTCCTCCCATTCCTTCAGAATGTGGCCGACAGTTATGATGAAAAGATTAGGGTTCGCTGTGGTCGCGATGGTCACTTTTTCTATGACCGTTTTGATGTCTCCGGTCGAGAAATAAATCACCCATTCATCGTTTTTCCAAACCAAGACGATATCCATCCAGTCTAGATGGTCGCCCTTGATGCAGGCGCGAAATTCAGACGGTACAAGGGCTCTCACATCAATCTTTAGTAAGCGAAAAGGGATTCTTTCGGCGATGACTGTCATTAGAGCCTCTTTCTTTTTAATTTTCGATAAGCTTAATGTCTTAAGATTATATAAAAATAGCCGTACAAAGTCAATACTTTTTTCTTGACAAGAATTATCGAGCCTATATAATTTATGTAAATACTATAAATTATAGAATATCAATAAAATACATAATTTATGCCAGAATTTACTACCGTGAAAATGTTCGGGACGGGGCAGGTGACGATACCGAAGAAAATGAGAGAAGACGTTAAGACGAAAGAAT